>JACVRU010000034.1 GCA_014534295.1 Thermoleophilia bacterium
ACGGAGATGCTGCGCGACATCGACGCGGACACCGTCGACTTCGCGCCGAACTACGACGAGTCACGGCGCGAGCCGACCGTGCTGCCGTCGCGGTTTCCGAATCTGCTCGTGAACGGATCGGCCGGGATCGCGGTCGGCATGGCGACGAACATCCCGCCGCATCACCTCGGCGAGACGATCGATGCGCTCGTGGCGCTGATCGACGATCCGGCGATCGACATCGACCGGCTGATGAAGCACGTCAAGGGGCCTGACTTTCCGACGGCGGGGATCATCGTCGGCCGCGACGGGATCCGCGAGGCGTACCGCTCCGGCCGCGGGCGGATCGTCATGCGCGCACGCGCTCATATCGAAGAGCTGCGCGGGGGGCGGACCGCGGTCGTCGTCAGCGAGCTCCCCTACGGCGTTCGGAAGGGTGGGGAGGAGGGCGTCATCAAGAAGATCGCGGACCTCGTGAAGGAGAGCGTCCTCACCGAGGTTGCCGACCTCAAGGACTTGTCCGACAAGTCGGGGATGCGGATCGAGGTCCACCTGAAACGTGACGCGGTTCCACAGGTGGCCCTCAACAAGCTCTTCAAGCACACCGCGTTGCAGACGACGTTCGGCTACAACGCGGTCGCGCTCGTCGACGGTGTCCACCCGCGGACGCTGTCGCTGCTCGAACTCGTCCGCGAGTACCTGCGCTTCCAGCGCGAGGTCATCACCCGCCGCTCGAAGTACCAGCTGCGCCAGGCCGAGCGCCGCGCCCACGTCCTAGAGGGCTACCTGAAGGCGCTCGACAATCTCGACGCGATCATCGAGCTGATCCGGGCGGCTGCCGACACCGACGAGGCCCGCAGCGGTCTGATCGACCGGTTCGGCTTCAGCGAGGTCCAGGCGCAGGCGATCCTCGACCTCCGGCTGCGCGCGCTCACCGCGCTCGAGCGCAAGCGCGTCGAGGAGGAGTACGCCGACCTCGGCGAGCAGATCGCCGAGCTTCGCGCCATCCTCGGCGACGAGGCCCGCATCGACCAGGTGATCAAGGACGAGCTACTCGAGCTGAGGCAGATCTACGGCAAGAGCGACGACAGGCGCACCGAGATCGTCGCCGCCGAGGAGGAGCTCGAGCTCGAGGACCTGATCGCCGAGGAGGACATGGTGATCGCGATCACGCGCTCCGGCTACATCAAGCGGCTGCCGGTCACTGCATACCGCGAGCAGCGGCGCGGCGGCGTCGGCGTGATGGGGATGGAGCTGAAGGAGGACGACTACATCGAGCACCTCTTCGTCGCCTCCACCCACGACTACATCCTCTTCTTCACCAACGTCGGGAAGGTCTACCGGCTGAAGGTGCACGAGCTCCCGCTCGGCTCGCGCCAGTCGAAGGGGCGCGCGATCGTGAACCTCCTGCCCTTCCGGCAGGACGAGACCGTCCGCGCCGTCGTCCAAACCCGCAACTTCGACGAGGCGAAGTACCTCGTCTTCGCGACGAAGAAGGGCATCGTCAAGAAGACGGAGCTCCAGGCGTACAACACCCCGCTGCGGGCGGACGGGATCATCGCGATCAAGATGCGCGAGGGCGACGAGCTGGTCGGCGTGCGCCACTCGAGCGGCGAGAACGACGTCCTCATGGTCTCGCGCAAGGGCATGGCGATCCGGTTCTCAGAGAGCGACGTGCGGGCGATGGGCAGAGACACGTCCGGCGTCCAGGGCATGCGGCTGCGCGCCGGCGACGAAGTGATCGCCGTCAACATCGCCGAGGACGATGCCGACCTGCTCGTGGTCACCGAGCAGGGATACGGCAAGCGCACCCGCGTCTCGGAGTACCCGCGCAAGGGCCGGGGCGGGCTCGGGGTGAAGACGGTCCAGCTCGCCGAGGCGAAGGGCCAGCTCGCCGGCTCCCGCGTCGTCCGGGAGGGGTACCAGGTGATGCTGATCTCCACCGGCGGCACCGTGATCAGGATGCCGGTGTCGGAGGTCAAGCGCCTGGGCCGCGCCACGCAGGGCGTGATCGTGATGCGGCTCCGGAGGGACGAGCGCGTCTCCGCGATCGCTCCGGTCGTGGAGTCGGAGGAAGGCGCGGCCGCCGCCGAGGAGCTCGCGGGCGAGCCGCCGGCGGCCGAGTAGCGTTTCAGCAGGGTCCGTCTGCAACCCTTCACAAATCTGCGGCAAGGGCGTATAACTCCTGACGCGGGGTAGCGCCGGGAACTCAGAGGAACATGGCAGTCAGCCGACAAGTCGATCTGCTAGAACCGATAAATCTCGCCGACCACCTGGGCAAGGTCGAGCTCTATCTCGGCCAGGTCTGCCAGATCGCGGGCATCTCCAAGATGCAGCTCGACTACTGGACGAACAAGGCCCAGATCCCGACCAAGGGCAAGAAGCAGCGGATCTACGACATCGAGGCGCTCGTGCTCGTGATGCTGATCAAGCAGGCGAAGGACAAGGGTCTCAACCTGAGCGCCGCGATCGACGCCGCGAAGCGCTACCGCGAGCGCGAGCAGGCCGCGGTCGACGGCCTCCAGGCCCTGCCCTAGCCCGCCTCCCGCAGGAGCTCGGCCGCCTGCTCGGGCGGTACGGCGTTGACGTAGACGCCCGCTCCGAGCTCGACGCCCGCGAGGGCGCTCCGTCGCGGGAGCAGCTCCAGGTGCCAGTCCTCGGAGTCGTGGAGCCACGCGTTCAGGGGCACCTCGGCGTCGAGGGCGCGCAGCCGGCGGACGGCGTCGCCGAGGAGCGCCAGCGCCGCCGGCAGCATCGGGTCGGTGAATCCGCCGGACCGCGGTTCCGCCGGCGCGACCACGGCCTCGAACGGGAGCCGGCTCGCGAACGGGCAGGCGAGCACGAGGCCGTCGCGCTCCGCGACGACGCTCCAGCGCTCTCGCTCCACCCGGTGCTGCGTCTCGTGGGGAGCTGCGTCCAGCCAGACGAGCTGGGAGTGCGTGTGCTCGCGGCTCGCTCCCGCCTCACGTCCCTCGTTGACGAGGGCATGGAGGTAGCCGTCCGGCTCGGCCTCACGCCGCAACCGCCAGGCCTCCGCGACGAGCGCGAGGCGCTCCCTGTCGAGCCCGGCGAGGCTGCGCACGTGGTCCGGAGCGTGGACGACGACCTCCTGGCGCTCGAAGGCCGGGTAGAGGTTCGGGAAGACGCGCACCTGCCACGGGTTCCCGAGCCGCAGCACCTCGGGCGGCGTCCGGTCCTCACGGCCGGCGCAGAACGGGCACTCGTCCTCCGGCACGGTGCCGCCGCCCGGGCGCGTCGCCCGCCGCGGCGCGACGGCGACGCGCCGGCCGGAGAGGGGGTCCTCCCGGAGCTCGGGCGTCAGCTCTTGTCGCCGCGGTCCAGGAACGGCTTCAGCAGGTCGATCGGCGCGGGGAAGACGATCGTGGTCGCGTTCGTCGAGCCGATCTCGAGCAGCGTCTGGAGATAGCGCAGCTGGAGCGCCATCGGCTGCTCCGTCATCACCAGCGCGGCGTCCTTGAGCCGTTCCGCGGCCTGGTACTCGCCCTCCGCGTTGATCACCTTGGCGCGCCGCTCGCGCTCGGCCTCGGCCTGGCGGGCCATGGCGCGCTGCATCCCGGCCGGGATCTCGACGTCCTTGACCTCGACGATCGAGACCTTGATCCCCCACGGCGCAGTCGCCTCGTCGATGATCTGCTGGAGGATCGCGTTGATCTTGTCCCGCTCGGAAAGAAGCTCGTCGAGGACGTGCTGGCCGAGCACCGAGCGCAGGGTCGTCTGGGAGATCTGCGACGTCGCCACCATGAAGTTCTCGATCTGGACGATCGCCGCCTTCGGCTCGATGATCCGGAAGTAGGCGACTGCGTTCACGCGGACGGGGACGTTGTCCTTGGTGATCACTTCCTGCGGAGGTACGTTCAGCGTGATCGTCCGCAGGTCGACCTTGACCATCCGGTCGATGACCGGGATCAGGATGAAGAGACCGGGGCCCTTCGGATTCGGGAGCAGCCGCCCGAGCCGGAAGATGACGCCCCGCTCGTACTCTCGCGCCACCTTGATCGCCGAGAACAGGAAGAGGACGACGACGAGCGCGACGGCTGCGATGACGTAGACGGCGACCACGCTAGGCCGATCCTACTTTGCGGACCTCGAGCGTGAGCGATTCATCCACGTCGACGATCTCGACCGGGTCGCCGGGGGAGAGGTCGGAGCCGTCCGCAGCCCGCGCGCGCCAGAGCTCGCCGTTCGCAAACACCTGGCCCCCGTGGCGGGCCGTCCCCGTCGTGCCGACCAGGCTGTGCGCGCCGACCTCGGACGGCCGCATGCGGGCCTGGACGACCTTCGTCAGGGCGACCGCCGTGATGAGCGCGATCGAGCCCGCGATGCCCAGCGCCACGGCGAGCGAGACGTCGTAGAGCGGTCCGGCGGGGTCGAACAGGATCAGCGCCCCGAACACGAACGATGCAGCGCCGGCCAGAGTGAGCGCGCCGTGGCTCGTCACGAACAGATCGGCGATGAAGAAGCAGAGCGCCAGTAGCATCAGGAGGATCCCGGCCCAGCTGATCGGCAGCACCTGGAGCCCGAAGAGCCCGAGGATCAGGCAGATCGCGCCCACCGTCCCCGGGAAGATCAGGCCCGGGTTGTAGAGCTCGAGCGTGATCCCGAGCAGCCCGAGCGACATCAGCAGCACGATGATGTTCGGGTCGATGACGGTGTCGAGGATGCGTTTCCACAGCGACATCTCGACGTTGACGATCTCCGCTCCGGCCGTGTGAACCACGAGGTCCTTCGGGGCGGAGCGCCTGCCGTCGGCCTGCTCGAGGAACTCCGGCAGCGTGGGGGAGACGAGGTCGATGACGTTCCGCTCGAGCGCCTCCCGCGCGGTGAGGTTGGAGCCGCGCCGGACCGCCTCCTCGGCCCAGTCTCCATTGCGGCCGTGCTCCTCGGCGAGCGCGCGCAGGGACTTGGCCGCGTCGTTGATCACCTTGCGTCGCAGGTCGGAGGGGATCTCGCCGCCGCCGGCCGCGACCGGCGTGGACGATCCGAGGTTGGACTGCGGCGCCATGCCGAGCACGTCGGCGGCCTGCCCGATCCAGACGCCCGCGGACGCGGCCCGCGCGCCCGTGGGCACGTAGACGAGGACGGGGAGCTCGAGGGCGAGCTGCTTCTGGTAGATGTCGCGCATCGAGTCGGCGAGCCCGCCCGGCGTGTCCAGGACGATCACAGCCGCGGCGAACCCCTCTTCCTCGGCCCGCTCCAGCTCGCCGACGACGTAGTCGGCGGTGACCGGGTTGACGTCGTTGTCGAAATGGATCGCGAGGACCCGCGGCGCCGGCGCCTGGGACGACGCGACCGGGACGGCGGCCAGGGCCGCCGCGAGCAGAGCCAGGACGACTCGTAAGGATTTCATCAGGGAAGGGGCACGTGCCTTGAGTAAGAAGGGTACCCCCAGGCACCCTGGCCGAGGGTCCCCTGTGATGAAGGTCCTCCGCGCAGCCCTCCTGCTCCTGCTCGCCTCTCCGGCCGCCGCCCATGCGGCGGGGCCGACGATGGTCGCCCGCGACGTGCCGCTCGCCTCGGCGCCGCGGCAGCTCGCGAGCGTGTCGGCGCCCCGCTTCACGATGATCGGACTGCACTGGCAGGGCCGCGGCACCGTCGACTTCCGCACGCGCGGGCTCGACGGCCGCTGGAGCGCCTGGCGGCCGGCCGCCCCGGAGGACGAGGACCGGCCCGACGCGGGCTTCCGCGAGCGGACCGTCCCCGGCTGGCAGATCGGCAACCCGTACTGGATGGGCCCCTCCGACCGGCTCGAGGTCCGCCCGCGGGGCAAGGTCAGCGGCGTCCGCGCCTTTTACCTCTGGAGCCCCGCCGACGGCGTCCCGCCGCGGATGCTGTCGATCGCCTCGGCACCGCCGATCGTGCCCCGGCTGTCGTGGGGGGCGAACGAGTCGATCCGCCGAGCCGGGCCCTACTTCGCGGACAGCCTGCGCTTCGCGGTCGTCCACCACACGGCCGGCTCGAACAACTACACGCGGGCCGAGTCGGCCGCGATCGCCCGCGGCATCCAGGTCTACCACGTGAAGGCGAACGGCTGGAACGACCTCGGCTACAACTTCCTCGTCGACAAGTACGGCCAGATCTTCGAGGGCCGGTTCGGCGGAATCGAGCGCAACGTCGTCGGCGCGCACGCCGAGGGGTTCAACACCGGCTCCGTCGGCGTCGCGGTGATGGGGACGTACACGGGCTCGGGCATTAGCCCGGCCGCCAGGGACGCGCTCGCGCGGCTCCTCGCCTGGCGGCTCGACGTCGCCCACGTCGACCCGCTCTCGACGCTCTCGTGGACGTCGGGCGGCAACGCGCGCTTCCCGCGCGGCGTGCCGGTGTTCCTGCGGGCGGTCTCCGGCCACCGCGACACGGGCTTCACCGCGTGCCCGGGGAACGCGCTCTACGCGCAGCTGAACGACCTCGCCGGGCGGATCGGCGAGATCGGGCTCCCGAAGCTGTACGCGCCCTCGTCGCGCGGCGGGCCGGGCGGCCCCGTCCGGTTCACCGGCCGGCTCTCCTCCCCGCTGCCCTGGGCGGTGACGGTGACCGACTCGGCCGGCACCCGTATCGCCGCCGGCTCCGGGGCCGGCACCGCCGTCGACTGGACGTGGGAAGCGGCCGCCGCCCCGCCGGGGGCGTACTCGTGGGCGATCGAGGCCGGGCCGGCCGTACGCGCCGCCCGCGGCACGATCGGCGGCCGGGCGGGCACGCTCTCGCTGCAGCAGGCCGCCGCCGAGCCCACGGTCGTCTCGCCGAACGGCGACGGCGTCGCCGACACGAGCACGATCTCGTTCGTCCTCGGCGCGCCCGCCACGGTCGCCGCCCGCCTGCTCGACGCGGGCGGCACGGTCGTCGCGACGCTCCTGGCGCCGGAGGCCCGACCCGCCGGCGGGCAGACGGTCGCGCTCGTCGCAGACGCCGTCCCCGACGGTGCGTACACCGTCGTGATCGTGGCGCAGAACGCCGCTGGCCGCGAGGTGTCCGCCCAGGTGCCCCTCGTGGTCACGCGCGCCCTCGGCTACGTCGGCGCCTCCGCCGCCACGGTCTCGCCGAACGGCGACGGCCGCTTCGACCGCCTCTCGTTCTCGTTCCTGCTCGGGTCCTCCGCCCCCGTCAGGGTCCGGATCGTGCGCGGCACGGCGTGGGTGGCGAACGTCGTCAGCGGCCCGCGGGCTCCCGGCCAGCACGTCGTCGACTGGGACGGCCGCAAGCCGCACGGGCGGCTCCGGGACGGCGACTACGAGGTCGAGGTGACCGCAAGCACCGAGCTCGGGCCCGTCTCCCAGCGGGTCGCCTTCGCGGTGGACACGCGGCCCCCGACGGTGCGACTCTTCTCTCTGCGGCCGCTGCGCGTCCGCGTGCTCGAGCCGGTGAGGCTGATCGTCCAGCTCAACGGCCGCTGGCGGACGATCGACCGGAGGAGGCCGGGCCTCGTGCCGCTCGGCTCGCCCGCCGCAGTCCGCGCGCTTCGAGTCGTCGCGGAGGACGCGGCAGGCAACCGGAGCGAGCCGCTGATCCATCGCCGGTGACGCATCGTCTTCCGCGACAGGTCTTCGTCCTCCTGCACCGGTCGGGTCCCGAGGTGCTGCTCCTGCGCCGGACACTCGACGGCCTCTGGCAGGGCGTGACGGGGGCGCCTGAGCCGGGCGAGTCCGACCTGGAAGGCGCGGTGCGCGAAGTGCGCGAGGAGACGGGCTTCGACGTCGGAGGCACGATCGAGCCCCTAGGCTTCGCGTACAGCTTCCCTGTTCCGGACGCGTTCGCTCGCCTGTATGCACCCGGAGTCGAGATCATCGACGAGGCCACCTTCGCGGCCGCCGTGCCGCCCGGCCGTGATCCGGTGATCAGTCGCGAGCACGACGACTTCCGCTGGTGCTCGCTCGCCGCCGCGGAGGAGCGCCTCTTCTGGCCGGAGAACCGCCGGGCGCTTCAGGTGCTCGCCGCGCGTTTGAGCCAGACCTCGTAGCGCCGCTCGAGCGCAGCGAGGATCGCGGCCAGCAGCTCGGCCCGGTCGACGGACGCTTCGCGGGCGAGCCGAAGCGAGGTCGCCGGCAGGCGGGTCTCCGCCGGCAGTTGCGCGGCGGTCTGGTTCGCGTTGACACCGATTCCGAGCACGACGCGGCCCTCGCTCGCCTCCCCCAGCACGCCCGCCACCTTGCGGCCTTCCAGGAGGACGTCGTTCGGCGACTTCACGTCCCCGCCGACGGTCTCGGCGACGGCCTCCGCGGCGAGGATGGTGAGCTCGGGAAGCCGCTCGGCATCGACGCGCGGCGTCAGCAGGAGGGAGAAGAGCAGGCTGGTCCCGGGCGCGTCCTCCCACGTCCGTCCGAGGCGCCCGCGCCCCGCCGTCTGGTGCCCGGCGGCGACCACCGTTCCCTCCGCGTCCTCCGCGCCGAGTTCCCGCTGCGTCGAGCGGCAGGACTCGACGTAGCGGTACGGCCGCCCCAGGCGGCCCCGAAGCAGGGGCGACACACGCTCGGGGGAGAGCGAGTCCATGCGGGACTAGACTAGGTCGCTCAGTGCAACCGCCCTTCCGGAAGCCCGGTCAAATCATCCGACCCCAGCGGCCCGAGCGGCCGCTCGACTACGAGAGGCTGAGCGACCCGATCTTGGTCAAGCGTGCGAAGGACGGCGACCGGCGGGCGTTGGCAGCCCTCTGCGAGCGGCATGCGGGACGAGTGGAGCGCCTCGCCCGGCACCTCCTCGGCGACAACGAGGACGCCCGGGACGCGGCACAGGAGTCGCTGGCCAAGGTCTGCGTGCGGCTGCCGCAGTTCCGCGGGGAGGCGCGCTTCTCGACCTGGCTGCACCGGCTCGTCGTCAATACCTGCCGCGACGTCGCCGAGCGCCAGCGCCTGCGCCGGTGCGAGGAGCTCCCGGAGGACGCGCGCTCGGCCGCCGACGGCGACCCCGCGCGCGCCGCGGCGCTCGCCGAGCTGCGCGCGGAGCTGGGCGCGTCGCTCGCCGGCCTGCCGGGGCGCCAGGCCGAGGTGCTCGTCCTCAAGGACGCGTTCGACCTCACTTTCGAGGAGATCTCGACGCTCGAGGGGATGCCCGTCGGCACCGCCAAGTGCTACGCGCACCGCGCTCGAGCGCGGCTGCGAGTCGGGCTCGAGGCCGTCGAGCGCGCGGTCTAGCGGGCCGACCTCGATGCAGCCGCCCTTCGGACGTGACGAGATCGAGCGCATCCTCCCCCACCGCGACCCGATGCTCCTGCTGGACGACGTCCTCGAGCTCGAGCCTGGCGCGCGCGTCGTCGCCCGGAAGGTCGTCACGGAGGCGAACTGCGCGGGGCACTTTCCGGGGAACCCGATCATGCCCGGCGTGCTGATGGTCGAGGCGCTCGCGCAGGCCGGCGCCGTCGTAGTGCTCTCGCAGGAGGAGAACCTCGGCCGGCTGGCGCTGTTCGCGGGGATCGACGACGTGCGCTTCACGCGGATCGTGCGGCCCGGCGACGAGCTGAGGCTCGAGTGCGACCTCGAGGCCGTCCGCGGCCCCGTCGGCCGTGGCCGGGCCCGCGCGACCGTGGACGGCGAGCTCGCCGTGCGGGGAGCCCTGACCTTCGCGGTGTCCGACTCGTGACCCTTCGATGATCGCCAAGGCGAACGGCAGGCCGCGCGTCGGGATCACGGGCCTCGGTTGCTACGTGCCCGACCGGGTGCTGACGAACGAGGAGCTGGCGGAGCTCGTCGACACCTCCGACGAGTGGATCACGACCCGGACCGGGATCAAGGAGCGGCGGATCGCGGCGCCCGAGCAGGCCATGTCCGATCTCGCCGAGCCCGCATGCCGCGCGGCGCTCGCGCAGGCCGGCGTCGACCCGAGCGAGATCGACTTCCTCGTGCTCGCCACGGTCACTCCCGACATGACGTTCCCCTCCACGGCCGCGATCGTCGCCGACCGCCTCGGCATGCCCGACGCGGCCGCCTACGACCTCTCCGCGGGCTGCACGGGCTTCGTCTACGCCGTGGCGCAGGCGCACGCGATGCTCGCGAGCGGCCTCTCCCGGAAGGCGCTCGTCGTGGGCGGGGACGTGCTCTCGCGGATCCTCGACTGGACCGACCGGTCGACGCTCGTCCTCTTCGGCGACGGCGCAGGCGCCGTCGTGATGGAGCCGCTCGAGGACGGCGGCGGCTTCCTCGGCTTCGAGCTCGGGGCGGACGGGGGCGGGGGCGTGCATCTCTGGCTGCCGGGCAGCGGCTCGCGCGCCTTCGAGGATCCCGAGCACCACATCAAGATGAACGGCCGCGAGGTCTTCAAGTTCGCGACGCGTGTGCTGGTCCACTCGGCCGAGGCGCTGCTCGACGAGTGCGGCCTGGGCGTGGACGACGTCGACGTCTACGTGCCGCACCAGGCGAACGTCAGGATCATCGACCATGCACGCAGGAAGCTCGGTATTCCGGAGGAACGCACGGTGGTGAACGTCGACCGGTACGGGAACACGTCGTCGGGCTCGATCCCGCTCGCGCTCGCGGACGCCGAGCAGGATGGGCGGCTGAAGGCGGGGGAGCTCGTGCTGATGACGGGGATGGGGGCCGGCCTCACCTGGGGCTCGGCGCTGATCGAATGGACGAGGGGGATCGCCCAATGAGAGGAACACGATGAAAATCGCATTCTGCTTCCCTGGACAGGGATCGGTCGAGCAGGGCATGGGACGGGACGTCGCCGAGGCCGTTCCGGAGGCGATGGAAGTCTTCGAGCGCGCGAGCGAGGCATCCGACCTCGACCTGCGACGGCTCTGCTTCGAGGCGCCGCTCTCCGAGCTCGTCGCGACGGAGATCCAGCAGCCTGCGCTCGTCGCTTCGAGCCTGGCGCTGCTCGCCGCCCTGCGCGCCAGGGGCATCCACGCCGACTACGTCATCGGCCATTCGGTGGGCGAGTTCGCGGCACTCGCCGCCTCCGACGTCGTGGAAGTCGAGGGCGCGGTGGCGCTCGTGCGCGAGCGCGGGATTGCGATGGCCGAGGCGGCCCGGCAGCATCCGGGCGCGATGGCGGCGATCCTCGGGCTCGAGGACGAGGTCGTCGAGGAGCTCTGCCGCCGGATCCAGGGCGTCTGGCCGGCGAACTACAACTGCCCCGGGCAGCTGGTCGTCTCCGGAGCGCACCCGTCCGTGGACGAGTGCTGCGAGGAGGCCGAGCGGGAGGGAGCGAAACGCGCCGTGAAGCTCAAGGTGTCGGGCGCCTTCCACAGTCCGCTCGTCGCGCGCGCCGCCGAGCGGCTCAAGCCCGCCGTCGACCGGATCAAGTTCTCGCCGCCTTCGGTGCCGTTCATGTCGACGGTGACCGCGAAGATCGAGCCCGCCCAGAAGCTGGGGACGCTGCTCGTGGATCAGCTGACGTCGCCGGTGAAATTCACGCAGGCGACCCGCGAGCTGATCAAGGACGGCGTCGGCACCTTCGTCGAGGTCGGGCCGGGCAACGTCCTCTCCGGCCTCGTCAAGCGGATCGACCGGAGCGTCAAGGCCGTCTCCGTCAACAACCTCGCCTCGCTGCGGAAGCTCGAAGAGACGCTCGATACCGCGTGACGCCGTTCGCGTCCCTCGCGGGGAAGACCGCGCTCGTCACCGGGGGCTCCCGCGGCATCGGTCGTGCGATCGCCGTCGAGCTCGCGCGCTCCGGGGCCTCAGTCGTCGTCGGCTACCGCTCCGGAGCCGAGGCGGCGGAGACGGTCGCCGCGGAGATCGGCGGCCGCGCAGTCCAGGCGGACGTGTCGAAGGACGACGAGGCGCGCCGCCTCGTCGAGGAGGCCGGCGACCTCGATGTGCTCGTCAACAACGCGGGCATCACGCGCGACGGCCTGCTGATGCGGATGCCCGACGACGACTGGAGCGCCGTCCTCGATACGAACCTGGGCGGCGTCTTTCACACCTGCCGCGCCGCCGCGCGCGGGATGCTCAAGCGCCGCGCCGGCTCGATCGTGAACGTGTCCAGCGTCGTCGGCGTCCACGGGAACCCGGGCCAGACGAACTACGCGGCCGCGAAGGCCGGGATCATCGGCTTCACGAAGTCGCTCGCGCGCGAGCTCGGCAACCGGGGCGTCCGCGCCAACGTCGTCGCGCCCGGTTACATCTCGACCCGGCTCACGGAGGAGCTGCCGGACGACCTCAAGGAGCTGATGCTCCAGAACACCCCACTCGGCCGTTTCGGCTCTCCGGAGGACGTGGCCGGGGCGGTACGCTTCCTCTGCTCCGACGAGGCCTCGTTCATCACGGGCGAGGTGCTCCTCGTCGACGGCGGCCTGGGGATGTAGCGATGAGCATGAACGGCAGACGCAGAGTCGTGGTGACCGGCATGGGCGCGGTGACGCCCCTGGGCAACGACGTGGCGACGACGTGGGGCGGCTTGCTCGCAGGCGAGTCGGCGGCCGCGAAAATCGAAAACTTCGACGCGTCCGCGTACGGGACGCACTTCGCCTGCGAGGCGAGCGACTTCGACCCGACGCAGTGGATCGAGCGCAAGCAGGCCCGCCGCATGGACCGCTTCGCCCAGATGATCGTGGCCGCCGCCCGCCAGGCCGAGCAGGACTCCGGGATCGACGTCGCCTCCGAGCCCGACCGGGTCGGGGTCGCCGTCGCGACCGGGATCGGCGGGCTGCGGGCCTACCAGGATTGCTACGACACGCTGCTGGAGCGCGGGCCCGAACGGGTCAACCCGTTCTCGATCCCGGCGATCATCCCGAACATGGGCGCTGCGTGGGTGTCCATGGAGCTCGGGACGAAGGGGCCTCTGAGCTCCCAGTGCACGGCCTGCGCGGCGTCGAACATGGCGATCGGCGAGTCCCTCGACGCGATCCGCCTCGGGCGTGCCGAGGTGATGCTCGCCGGGGGCGCCGAGGCGCCGATCACCGAGGTCG
>JACVRU010000092.1 GCA_014534295.1 Thermoleophilia bacterium
GCGCGCCGGAGGCCCTCGAAGGCGAGCTGGTTGAAGCCGCGGTCGTTGAGCTGGCCGATGTCCGTGACGAGCCCGACCCGGAGCTCCTCGGCGCTCGTGCTGCCCGACCCCTGCGGGCCTTCGTCGTCGCCGCCCCCGCACGCGGCCAGCGAGAGGGCGAGAGCCAGAAGGAGGAGGATCGCGCGCTTCATGAGCTAGGTTTACGCCTCACGGTCGAAAACTCCATGCCGGACCTTACCACGCGCCCCACGCACATCGTCCTCGCCGTCGTCCTCCAGGTCCGTGCCGGACGGCTGCGGGCCCTGCTCTGGCAGCGCGCGCTCGAGCCCTTCGCCGGGGCGTGGGCCCTCCCAGGGGGGCTGCTCGAGGACGACGAGTCGCTCGAGGACTCGATCCGGCGGCATCTGGCTACGAAGGTGGACGTGCGCGAGGTCGCGCACCTCGAGCAGCTCGAGACGCGCAGCCCGCCGGGACGGCACCTGACGACGGCGTACCTGGGGCTCGTCCCGGTGGGCGTCGACCCGGACGTGCCCGAGGACACGGCCTGGCAGGCCGTCGACGAGCTGCCGCGGATGGCCTTCGACCACCGGGAGATCACGCTCGCCGGCCGCGAGCGGCTGCGGGCCAAGCTCTCCTACACGAACGCCGGCTTCGCGCTCGCGCCGGCGGAGTTCACGGTAGCGGAGCTGCGGGACGTCTACGAGGCGGCGCTTGGCCACCGCGTGACGACGACGAACCTCCAGCGCGTCCTGCTCCGCCGCGGCGTGCTGCAGCCGACCGGCCGACGGCGCGACCCCGGACGAACCGGCGGGCGCCCCCCGGCTCTCTACCGGTTCCGCTCCCAGCGGCTCGAGGTGACCGATCCCTTCGCCGTCCTGCGGCCGCCGGCCTAGCGTTCCGGCCATGGTCCGGGACAGGCCCAAGACGTGGACTGTGGGGACGGCGGCTAGCCCATCCAGGCGCCGCCATTCTGGTCGATCGCCTGGCCGGTGACGCCTCGGGCGTCCGGAGAGAGGAGCCAGGCGACGGTGCCCGCGACGTCCTCGGGCTCTCCCATCCGCCCGAGCGGTACCTCGCGCATGGCCCGCGCATGCGCTACCTCGCGCGTGCCGGGCATCAGGTCGAGACCCTCCCAGGCCATGTCGGTCGCCACCCAGCCCGGGCAGATCGCGTTCACCTGGAGGTTGTGCGGCGCGAGCTCCGCCGCCAGGGAGCGGACGAGGCCCAGCAGTCCCGCCTTCGAGGCGCTGTAGCCCGTGTGCCCGGGCACGGCGATCCGGGCCAGGATCGAGGCGACCACGACGAAGTGGCGCGCTTCGGGACCGGGAGCGAGGTTCCGCTCGGCGGCGCGCAGGCACCAGTACGTCCCGGTCAGGTTCGTCGCGACGAGGTCCTCGAAGCGATCGCCCCGTCCCGGCTCGTTCGTGCCGCCGATGCCGCTGACCGCGACGAGCGCGAAGAGCGGCCCCTCCCCCGCCGCGGCCGCGTCGAAGGCACGATCGACCTCCTCACGCTGCCGGATGTCGCACGCCTCGACGCGGGCGCGGCCGACGAGCGCGGCCGTCTCCTCGAGGCCTTCGCGCCCCCGCGCGACGAGGGTCAGCTGCGCGCCCTCGGCGGCGAGCCGCAACGCGACGGCGCGGCCGATGCCGCGGCTCGCCCCGGTGACGACGACGTGCCGGCCCCGGAGCCTCAAACCGGCGTCGTCATGCCTCGCGCGCGACGGCCAGCGTCAGCCCCGCCTCGGGCACCTGCTGCACCGAGGCGTCGCGCGCGTAGAACTGCTCCCGCGAGAGGAGGAAGAGCTCGGGGATGATCTCCGCGCGCACCTCGCCGTCGGCGAAGACGCGGACGACGGAGCTCTGCGAGACGACCACGGGGATCGCCCCGGTCGCGGCGCTGATCGAGGCGGCGGCCGCGTGCCGCGTCCCGAGGCCGGGCAGGAAGTGCTCCGGCTTCAGGTCGACGTCGATGAAGCGGCCGGCCGTCACGAACGTTCCCCGGTTGGCCACGAGGAAGGCGCCGTCGAGCTGTGCCAGCTCCTTGACGGTCTCCCGGAACTCGGGCCGCCGGATGTCGAGCACCTCGTCCGGATGGCCGTGGAGCGGGTCGAGGATCAGCGGCCGCGAGCGCTCGAGGACGGCGTCGACGTCCCCGATCACGAACATCGTCCCGATCTTGCGGCCCTCGCGGCCCTCGCGCGCGATCTCGACGCCGAGCATGACCACCTCCTCGAGCGTGCGGCGGCGAGCCTGCTCGCAGCGCGTGGTCTCGGCAACGGGCCCGAAGATCTCCTCGAGACGGTCTGCGCGCTCCACGGTAGGGACAACGGTAGTCCGCAGGGCAAGATTCCGCCGTGACCCTGGACGAGCTCGGATGGGGCCCGCACTTCGAGGCGACGTTCGCGCCATTCCGGGGGCTGGGCCTGCTCCCGGCGCGCGTGGCGACGCAGCACCGGGGCGGCTTCGGGCTGCTGGGCGCGGACGGGCCACGCGCGGGCGTTCCCGCCGGCACCCTGGACGCCCTCCCGGCGGTGGGCGACTGGGTCGTGGCTGCGCCGGTGCCCGACGAGGACAAGGCGGTGATCGAGGCCGTTCTCCCACGGCGGACGGCGTTCACGCGCAGCGACCCCTGGTCGGGCGCGGAAGAGGTCGTGGCCGCGAACGTCGACACGGTGCTCGTGGTGACCGTGCCCGGCCGCGACTTCAGCCCGCGTCGCCTCGAGCGCTACCTCGCCGCCGCGCACGAGAGCGGCGCGACGCCCGTCGTCCTCGTCAACAAGGCCGACCTGGATCCCGGCTCGCCGGCGGTCGAGGCGGCTCGCGCGGCCGCCCCCGGCGTCCCCGTCCACTTCCTCTCCGCGAAGACCGGAGAGGGGCTCGCGCAGCTCGACCCGTATCTCGCGCGCGGCCAGACGGTCGCGCTGCTGGGCTCCTCCGGCGTCGGCAAGTCGACGCTCGCCAACCGCCTGGCCGGCGCCGACCTCGCCACGGGCGACGTGCGCGCGGACGAGCGGGGCCGGCACACGACGAGCCGCCGCCAGCTCGTCGTCCTTCCCCGCGGGGGCCTCCTCCTCGACACGCCGGGCCTGCGGGAGCTCCAGCTCTCCGGCGCCGACCTCGGCGAAGCCTTCCCGGAGATCGCGGAGCTGGCCTCCCAGTGCCGGTTCCGGGACTGCTCGCACTCCCACGAGCCCGGTTGCGCCGTACTCGCCGCGGTCGAGAACGGCGTGCTCCCCAGGGAGCGTCACGAGAGCTACCTCAAGCTCGCCGCGGAGCTCGCCGAGCTCGGGGAGCGGCGCCGGCGCGCGGCATGGTAGAGCTCGAGTACCGGGACGCGCGGCGGAGCGTCCGCGAGGTGCGGCTCCTCCCGTCGGCGGCGATGGCGCCCGTGCCGTTCGAGCGGCGGGACGGCGTCTGGACGGCCGCCTTCGAGCCGCCGCCGGTCGACAGGCTCGAGTACCAGCTGGAGCTCCGCTACCGGAACGGCCGCGTCAGCGTCGTCTGCGACCCGCGGAACCCTGCCCGCGCGCCCGGGCCGTTCGGCGAGAAGTCGGTGCTGGAGCTGCCCGCGTACCGGCCTCCCGCCTGGCTCGCCGCCAAGCCTCCACGCGGCGACGTCGCCGAGCTCGCAGTCCGCAGCCGGCCGTTCCGACGCGACGTCGCGATCCGGCTCTGGTCGCCCGCCGGCGCCGATCCGGCTGAGCGGCTGCCGCTGCTCGTCGTCCACGACGGCCCCGAGGCCGACGAGTTCGCCGGCCTGACACGCTTCTGCGCCTGGCTCGTGGCCGAGGAGCGCGTACGGCCCTTCCGCGCCGCGCTGCTCCAACCGGTCGCGCGCAATGACCACTACTCGGCTTCCGCCGCCTGGGCGCGGACGCTCGCCTGGGACGTCCTCCCCGCCCTCCCGGTGCCCGACCGGCGGCGCTACCGCGCGGCGATGGGGATGAGCCTCGGCGCGCTCGCGGCCCTGCACGCCCACCGGAACCATCCGGAGGCCTTCGGCGGGCTCTTCCTCCAGTCGGGCAGCTTCTTCCGCCTCGCCACCGACCGCAAGGAGCGCGGCTTCCCCCGCTTCGAGCGGATCACGCGGTTCGTCGGCAAGGTCCTGCGCGGCGAAGGGGCGGAGCCGATCCCGGTGGCGCTCACCTGCGGCCTCGCCGAGGAGAACCTCGCCAACAACCGAGCGGTCGCGGCCGCGCTCGCGGAGCAGGGCTACGAGCTGGGCTTCGGTGAGCTCCGCGACGCGCACACGTGGACCGGCTGGCGGGACGCCTGGCACCCGTGGCTCTCCGACCTGCTCGCGCGCCTCTGGCGATGAGCGACGTGCGCGCCTACGGCCACCGGGGCCGGCCCCTGCTCGCCTTCCCCTCCGAGCGCGGCAACGCCTTCGACTGGGAGGACCGCGGCATGGTCGAGGCGATAGGGCCGTTGCTCGAGGCCGGCCGGGTCAAGCTGTACTGCGTCACGAGCTTCGATGCCGCCACCTGGCACGACCACTCGCTGTCGCTCGAGGAGCGCGCCCGCCGCCACGAGGCCTACGAGCGCTGGATCTGCGACGAGATCGTCCCGTGGATCCGCGCCCACTGCGGCGGGGACGAGGAGGTGCTGCTCGCGGGCTGCTCGTTCGGCGCGTACCACGCGGCCAACTTCTGCCTCCGGCGCGCCGACCTGTTCCCGGTGGCCATCTGCATGAGCGGCGTCTACGACGTCGCCGTCGTCGGCGGCGGCTGGGAGCGCGGCGATGCGGTGTACTTCCACAACCCGATGGACTACGCCGCCCATCTGCACGGCGACCACCTCGACTGGCTCCGCTCCCGGGCGAGCCTGTTGCTCGTGTGCGGGCGAGGCCAGTGGGAGGACACGACCGGGGCGCTCGAGTCGACGCAGCGCTTCGCGGGGCTCCTCGCGGACAAGGGCATCCGCCACGAGCTCGATCTCTGGGGCCACGACGTGCCCCACGATTGGCCCTCGTGGCGGCGGCAGCTGGCCCACCACCTGCCTCGATTGGTCTGATGGCGAGGCACCTGATCGGGCTCCTGCTCGGGACGGAGGAGGACTGGCCGCGCGCGTACGAGCGCGTCGTCGAGCGCCTCGGCCCCGTCGAGCACGGGGGCGAGCGGCACGAGCTCGAGGTCGAGCGGGTCTTCAACGAGCCCTTCGACCTTCGCTACCGGCCGCGCTACGACCTCGTGATCGACCGTCTCGCGTGGTGGTACTACGTCCCCCGCGAGTGGCTGAAGAAGATCGCCCTGATGGACGGGGTCTACCTCCTGAACAACCCGTTCACGTTCCAGGCCATGGAGAAGCACTCCGCCTACTGCGCCATGATCCGCCTGGGCCTGAAGGTGCCCGAGACGTGGCTGATCCCCCACAAGCAGCCGCCCGCGAATCCCCGCTTCCTCCCCACCGCCGAGCGGTACAACGCGCCCTTCGACCTCGAGGAGATCGGAGCCCGTGTGGGCTACCCGCTGTACCTGAAGCCGTTCGACGGCGGGCAGTGGGTGGGCGTCAGCCGGGTCGAGAGCCCGGAGGGGCTCGTCCGCGCGTACGACGAGTCCGGCGAGCGGCTCATGCACCTCCAGCGGGCCGTGGACGGGTTCGAGGTCTTCGCGCGCAGCCTCTCGATCGGGCCCGAGACGATGGTGATGCGCTTCGAGCCCGACCGGCCGATGCACGACCGGTACCAGGTCGACCACGACTTCCTCTCGCCCGAGACCGGCGCCGAGGTTGTCTCGATCTCGCGGCTCGTGAACGCGTTCTTCGGCTGGGAGTTCAATTCCTGCGAGACGATCGTCAAGGGCGGCGAGGCCTACCCGATCGACTACGCCAACGCCTCGCCGGACGTGGCGATCACGAGCCTCCATTACTACTTCCCGTGGGCGATCGAGGCCCTCGTCCGCTGGACGGCGTTCTGCGCGCTGACGGGCCGGCAGATGCGCGTCTCGCTCGACCTGGAGCCCTACTTCGAGCTCGCCGACCGCGACGACCTCACCTACGACGAGAAGCTCCGCGGCTACCGCGAGCTCGCCGACGCGTACTTCCAGGCGGAGGAGTACGAGCACTTCTCCGAGGGGGCGCTCCCCCACCTGCACGAGGTCGTCGTCGAGTATGCGGCCGGCGACGACCTCGACACGCTGCTCGTGGAGACCGTGCAGGAGACGTTTCCGGCCCACGAGCACGAGCGATTCGTCGCCCACTTCCGCGGGCTGCTCGGCTCGTGGGTGCGCGATCAGGGATGAGCTGGCGCGCGCTGCCGCCGGAGCTGGCGCGCGTGGACCTGCTCGGCCTCGTCTACCTGGGGACGCTCCGGGGCGACGGCCGCCCGCGGCTCGGGCCTGCCGAGGCGCACGTCTGGGAGGGCGAGCTGCTGATCGGCGTCATGCCGCGGTCGCTGCGTGCGCGCGACCTCGCCCGCGATCCGCGGTGCACGCTCCAGAGCGCCGTCGCCGGCCCGGACTCGGGCGATCCGGAGCTGAAGCTGTACTGCCGGGCCGAGCCCGCCGCGGGCGAGCCGCCCGACGCCTGGTGGAGCGGCCGGGAGGACGCGGCCGTCTACGCGCTCGACGTCAACGAGGCCGCGCTCGTGGAGTGGGACCTCGAGCGCGGCCTCATGACGGTGATGAGCTGGTCGCCAGCGCGGGGCCTGCGCACCGAGTGTCGCTCCTACCCTTAGATGGCGACCCCCAGGCTTTCGGACGGTCGGGATCGCAGCGCGAAGCGCGCATCCCGGCCGTCGCGAAGCGATGTCCCCTGCCGACGCGACGCTGGCCGGAGCGCACGGCGAAGCCGCGCGCGTAGGCCCGAGAGGGTAAGGGCGTCGGCACACCGGAGAGGAGCCCCGCGGCCGAAGGCCGGTTCATCCGGCCGAGAGGCCAAGCCCCGCCGGCCCACCGGCAAGCAGCAACAGGAGGGGGATCCCCTAAGGGGGAACCTCGGTTCCCCCTTAGGCGCTACTGGCGAGCTCCGCGAGCGAGTCGTCCGCGGAGAGACGGGTCAGCGCCTCGGTCTCGAGCTGGCGCACCCGCTCGCGCGACAGGCCGAGCCGCTTGCCGATCGACTCGAGCGACTGGGGGCCCTCGACGCCGCGCGCGAGGCCGAAGCGAAGCTCGATCACGGCGCGCTGGGCGTCGGGCAGCTGCCCGACGACCTGGCGCACGGCCTCCCGGCGCAGGGTCGTCTCGGCCTCCTCGTCGGGAGACGCGTCCTCGGATACGGCGACCACGTCGGCCAGCGAGCCCTCGCCGTCGCCGAACGGCCGGTCGATGCTCGTGACCGCGCGGGCGGCCTCGCGCACCTCCTTGACGTGCTTGAGCGAGAGCCGCGAGTCGTCGGCGACCTCCTCGTCCGTCGGCTCGCGACCGAGCTTCGCGTGCAGCTCGCGCTCGCTCCGCGCCAGCTTCTGCTCGCGCTCGAGGATGTGCACGGGGATGCGGATGTCGCGGGACTTGTTCGCCACGCCGCGCTGGACGGCCTGGCGAATCCACCAGGTCGCGTAGGTCGAGAACTTGAAGCCGCGGCGCCAGTCGAACTTCTCAACGGCGCGGATCAGGCCCAGGA
>JACVRU010000096.1 GCA_014534295.1 Thermoleophilia bacterium
CCTCGACGGCCACCTCGACGACCTGCGGCGCCTGCCGCGGCTGGCCGCCGCTTCGTCGGTGGCGCGGCGCGACACCGTGATCGCCGACCTCACGGAACTCGAGGACGGCCGTTGCGCCCTCGCCTTCGAAGGGCGCCGCGTGATCTTCCCCGACCGCGCCCGCGTGGTGCTCGAGGCGCTCGTGCGAGGGGAGGGGCCGGTCCAGCTGGACGAGCTGCCGGGGCGGCTGGACGAGGCGGGGCGGCTCGTGCTCGCCCGCCGCCTCGTCCGCGAGGGCTTCCTCCGCGTCGTCTCGGTCTAGCGCGCGCGCTCGCGGTGCGAGCGGACGACGTACCGCCTGGGCGGCCTCGCCTCGTCCGCCCGGCAAGTGAGCAGGACCGGCGCTCCGAGCTGGAGCTCGACCTCGACCTCGTGCACGGTCCCGGCGGGCAGCGCCTCGAGCTCGACCCGGAAGCGGCCGCGGCCCTCGCGCCGTGCGGCGACCAGACGGAGGTCGTCGAGGCCCGCCAGCCCCGTCGCGCGGCGGACGTGCCCCTCGGCCGCCTGCACCGGGAACGAATGAGCCGAGCGGCCGCGGTAGCGGGCGAGCTCGAGCCTCCGCGTCCGGTAGGCAGCGAGGACCGGTGCGACGTCCTCCCGGGCGACCCGTCCGAAGTAGAGGCCCTCGGGGAGCACGACGAGGTTGCCGGCGAAGCGGTCGCCGCCCACGTGGCTCGCCTGCCGCACCCACTCGGGATCGGCCTGGCGGCCGAGCTCCCGCGCGAGCGCCTGGCCGTAGCGGGCACAGCAGCGGTCGCGGATCCCATGCGTGCAGGCGAGCAGCAGTGGGTGGCGGAGCAGCTCGCCGCGACGTCCCGCGAGGTCGAGCCGGAGCAGCTCGTCGTACGAGTCCAGCGTGAGCCGCCGGAACCGTCCCCCGGTCTCGTCCGACCGGCCGTAGATCACCTCGAAGCTCCCTGCGGGCCGCCGGCCGGGCCGCTTGACGAGCAGGAGCCGCGCGGGCCGGCGCGACGCGAGCTGCGTCCTGAGGTGCTCGCGGACGGGGCCCGCGAAGGCGGATGCCTCCAGGGGCTCGTACGGCCAGTAGCCCACATGCTCCACGAGGAGCCAAGTGTCGACCCAGCTCGCCGTCGCGTCGAGGGGCTCGTCCCGCTCCCGGGCCGCCTCCGCGCAGAAGGGACGGCCGGGCGCCGCGCGCGTCACTCCGCCTCGACCACGCAGATCACTTGGCCGGTGGCGACGGGCGCTCCCGCCTCGACCGAGAGCCCGCGGACGACGCCGTCGCGGTGCGCGTGCACCTCGTTCTCCATCTTCATCGCCTCGACGACGCAGATCACCTGACCCGCGGCCACCCCGTCGCCCTCCGCGACCTCGACCGCGAGCACCGTGCCCTGCATCGGGCTCACCACGGCGTCCCTGCCGCCTCCGTGGGCCCCCACTCCCCGCGAGCGGTCGCGCCGGCGCCGGGCCAGCTCGGCCCAGGCAGGCTCGGGCGCGAGGACGCGTACGTGGTACCGGCGCCCATCCAGCTCGAGCGCCTGCACGTGCTCCCGCAGCCGGGCTCCTCCGTCCGGCCCGCCGGCTAGGCTTGTTGTCAGATGAGAAGACAAGGCCGTTTGGGACAGGTCCTGCGCGCGCTGCGCCAGCTCGTCCGACTCGACGACCCCGTGGCACGTCGACCCCGCCACGAAGCAGGGATGGTCGAGGAGGGCGCGGTGGAAGCCCAGCAGCGTCGCGACCCCCTCGACCCGGAACTCCGCGAGCGCTCGCAGCATCCGCCGCCGCGCCTGCTCCCGGTCCGCCGCGTGCACGATCAGCTTTGCGACCATCGGGTCATAGAGCGGCAGCACTTCCGAGCCCGCCTCCACGCCCGAGTCGACCCGCACTCCCGGCCCCGCCGGCTCCCGGTAGCCCGTGATCCGCCCCGGGCTCGGGAGGAAGCCGTTCGACGGGTCCTCCGCGTTGATCCGGCACTCGATCGCGTGACCGGAGAGGCGAACGTCGTCCTGGCGCAGCGATAGCGGCTCCCCGGCCGCGATGACAACCTGCTCGCGTACGAGGTCGATCCCCGTGACCAGCTCGGTGACGGTGTGCTCCACCTGGATGCGGGTGTTCATCTCGAGGAAGAAGTAGTCGCCCTCCCTGGAGAGCAACCCCTCGATCGTGCCCGCAGAGCGATAGCCGACGGCGCGCGCGGCGTCGACCGCGATCCCTCCGATCCGCGCGCGGAGCTCCTCGTCGACCGCCGGCGACGGCGTCTCCTCGACGAGCTTCTGGTGCCGCCGCTGGATGGTGCAGTCGCGTTCTCCGAGATGGACCACGCTCCCGTGGGCGTCCGCAAGCACCTGGACCTCGACATGGCGGGGGTCCTCCAGGTACCGCTCGACGTACACGGTCGCGTCGGAGAAGTACGCCTCACCTTCCCGACGGGCCGACTCGAACGCCCGCGCCGCCTCGTGGCGACTGCGGACGACCTTGAGGCCCTTCCCGCCCCCGCCGGCGGATGCCTTGATCGCGAGCGGCCACCCGAGCTCATCCCCGAGCGCGACGAGCTGCTCGGGGGAGGCGAGCGCCTCCGTCGTGCCCGGGACGATCGGCACGCCGGCGGCCCGCATCCGCTCCCGGGCCGCGATCTTCGACCCCATCGCCTCAATCGCCTCCGCGGGCGGCCCGATCCAGGCGAGCCCCGCCGCCTCGACGCCGCGCGCGAAGGCGGCGTTCTCCGCCAGGAACCCGTAGCCCGGGTGCACCGCCTCCGCACCGGCCCGCAGAGCGGTCTCGACGATCCGGTCGCCGACCAGGTAGCTCTCGGCGGCCGGTCCCGGGCCGATCAGGTACGCCTCGTCGGCGAAGGCGACGTGGCGCGAGCCCCGGTCGGCCTCGGAGTACACCGCGACGCAGCCGATCCCCAGCTCCCGCAGCGTGCGGAAGACCCGGACGGCGATCTCGCCGCGGTTGGCGACGAGCACCTTGGTGAACACGCCCACGCGGCGCATATTCTCCCCGCGATGGGCCTTCCCGATCAGCTGACCGTCGCGCGCATCCTCGCCGTCCCCGTCGTGATCGTCCTCTACGAGTGGGAGTTCTCCCACAACGAGTACTGGGCGACGGTCGCCTTCGCCGTCGCGATGGCCACGGACTGGTTCGACGGGCGGCTCGCGCGGCGCCGCGCGCGGACGTCGGCGCTCGGCTCGCTCCTCGACCCGATCGCGGACAAGGTGCTCGTCCTCTCGGTGCTGATCGTGCTGCTCGACGAGGGGGTCTTCGTCGCGTGGATGGTGGCAGCGATCGTCGCCCGCGAGTTCCTGGTCTCCGGGCTCCGCCTCGCCGCGGTCGAGCGCGGCGTCGTCCTCCACGCGCGCGACCTGGGGAAGCTGAAGACCTGGGCGCAGGCGATCGCCGCCGGCGTCGGCGGCCTCGCGGCGGCAGGCGCGTGGAGCGCCACGGCCGCCTGGTGGGCACTGCTGGTGGCGCTCGTGCTCACTTGGGTGAGCGGGCTCGACTACGCCCGCGAGGCGCCGGCGCTCTTCCGGCGCCGGGCCGTGGTCTAGGGACCGGGCTCCTCCTCGTCGGCGAGACCGGCCCGCCGCCACGGGCTGGCGTACGCGGGCGGGCGGTCGAGTGCGCCGTCGAGCTCCGCCAGGGCGGCCAGGAGAGCCTCGCGCTCGGCCTCGGACGGCTCCGGGACGATCTCCGCCTCCATCGCGGGCGATTAAAGCGGTCCGCGACCGGCGTCGATGAGGACGAGGATGCGCCCTCGTCGTTTCGTCGCCGTGCTCGCGGGAGCCTGCCTGCTCGCCCCGACCGGGCTCGCCTCGAGCTCGAGCGCGGACGCGACGTGGGCGAAGCGCGAGATCAAGCTCGTCGTCTCCCAGGGTCTGATGGCCCCCGACGTCGCCTCCTTCCGCCCGGCCGACCCGCTCATGCGGGGCGAGTTGGCGGACCTCGTCGCCGGCCTGACCGGGACCGAGCAGCGCGCCCCGGCCCGGCCCGCCACGAAGGTGACGGTGGCGGAGCTCGACCGCCGGCTCGTCGCCGCACTCGGTCTCCAGGGGGCCGCGGCGACCTTCACCCGGGCGGCCAGGTCAGCAGGGCTCCAGCCGCCCGCGCGCTTCGGGACGGAAGTCGCGGCGAGGCTCCTAGGCCTGCGCACGAATCATCCGGCCGGGCAGGACGAGCTGGAGCGGCACCCGCAGGAGCCGGCTCCCAGGGCGGAGGCCGCGTACTCGGCGGCCCGGATCCTCTCGCTCGGGAGCTGGGAGCTCGAGCGCGTCCGCGAGTCCGCCCTCGCCCTGGCCGTGCCCGAGCTCGGCGAGTGGGAACGCCGCATCCTCCGGACGGCCGTCTCGCTGATCGGCTACGCGTACGTCTGGGGCGGGGAGAGCGAGCGCCTCGAGCGCGGCTTCGACTGCTCCGGCTTCGTCTGGCGCGTCTACAAGCTCCAGTCGTACTCCGGCTCGGCCGGCCTCGCGGACACGCTGCGCGGCCGTACGACCTACGCGATGAGCGGCGAGGTGCCGCGCGCGCAGCGCATCGGCTTCGAAGGGCTCGCGCCCGGCGACGTCGTCTTCTTCGGGGCCGCCGGCCCGCGCTCCAAGCCGGCCGAGGTCGACCACATGGGGATCTACTTCGGCTCCGGGTGGCTGATCCACTCCTCGGGGCACGGGGTCGCCTTCGTCCCGCTCGAGGGCTGGTACCGGAAGCGCTTCGCATGGGCGCGGCGACCGCTCGCGGAGGCCGGTTTGGCATCCGCCGCCGCAGCCGAAAATACGGTCGAGAGCCCGTAAGCGCCCAAGATCACTCGGACGGGGGATGCAACTCCTTCCCGACCCCGCGGACAATGCGAACCACTGGCGTCCAACCGAGGTTCGGGAGGATAGGAATGCTGCAGTGGAAGACGCGCTTCATCGCACTCGCCACCAGCCTCACGCTGATCGCTTCGGCGTTCGGCTTCTTCGGCGGGTTCGGCCCCATTCACTACGGCTGGTAGACCCCGCGAGGTGAAGCCTCGCGGGGTCCTCCCGGCCCGTCTCTGGGCCGTCGTCGGCCCCGTGTGGATCGCGGGTCTCGCCGCAGTTCTCGTAGCAGTCGCGAACTTCGCCTCTGATCCGAGGTCGGCCCGCGACCTCGCCGGGATCGCCTCCCTCCTCGTCGTCTCGATGCTGGCGGAGCGGTTCCCCGTCCAGATCCACGGCGTAGACGCCGGCGGCGTCTCGCTCGGGTTCGTCTTCGCGGCGGCCACCGTCGTCCTCTTCGGCTGGGAAGCCGCGGTGATCGTGACCTTCGCCGCGCCGGGGATCGTCCAGATCCTCGAGCACCGGCCGCCCGTGCGCGTGGCCGTGAACGCGAGCGTCTTCGCCCTCGGGGCCGTGGCGGCGGGCGCGCTGATCGCGCCGATCGACAAGACCTCGCCCGCGGGCCTGCTCGCGGCCGTCTTCATCGCCTTCGCCGCGCTCTTCGTCGTCGACTGGCTCGTCATCAACGGCGTGGTCGCGGTCCACTCGCGCCGCTCGTACACCGCGCTCCTCATCGCGACCATGAAGCAGATGGCCGTGCCGTGCGCGCTGATGGCGTCGGCGGCGCTGATGCTGGTCGTGCTCTGGCAACGGTCCCCCTTCTTCGCGGCGGCGCTGTTCGGACCGCTCGTCGCCATCGCCCTCTACCAGCGCTCGCAGTTCCGCGAGCTGAAGGCGCTGCGGCTCGCTCTCACCGACCCGCTGACCGGGCTCGGCAACCACAGGCACTTCCACGAGCGGCTCCAGCGCGAGCTGCTGGACGCTCTGGACGACTCCTCCGCGCTCTCCCTCGTGCTCGTCGACATCGACGACTTCAAGGAGGTCAACGACCAGCACGGGCACCCTGCCGGCGACCGCGTGCTCTCGCAGGTCGCCGCGCGGCTGCGCCAGGGTGGCGAGGCCTTCCGCCTCGGCGGCGACGAGTTCGCCCTCCTCCTCCCCGGCCTCGACTCGCCGCAGGCGCACAGCGCAGCGCAGTCGGTCATCGGCCGGATCGGCCACATGGAGCTCGAGTACGGCAAGGTGACGGCGAGCGCCGGGGTCGCCACCTTCCCGTCGCAGGGCGTGGCGCGGGACGAGCTGATCCGCCTGGCCGACAGCGCGCTCTACTGGGCCAAGGAGCACGGCAAGAACCAGGTGCGCGTCTGGCGGCCCGACGTCGTCGAGCTCGCCGAGCTGAAGCGGCTCGCCGCCGGGCCCGACCGGGCCGCGCGCTACCGCGCCGCGGCCAGCCTCGCGAAGGCGGTCGACGCGCGCGACGTCTACACCGGCAGCCACTCCGAGCGCGTCGCGGACCTCGCGGCGGGCGTGGCGGCCAGGATCGGCGCCGACGACGAGCTGGTCGAGCTGACGCGGCTCGCCGCCAGCCTGCACGACCTGGGAAAGCTCGCCATCCCGGAGGAGATCCTGCGGAAGCCCGGGCCGCTGACGGCGCCGGAGCGGCTCGTGCTCGAGCGCCATCCCCAGATCGGGCACCGGATGCTGGAGAGCCTCGGCGTCGACCCGGTCGCCGACTGGGTGCTGCACCACCACGAGCGCTGGGACGGCGGCGGCTATCCCGAAGGCCTCGCGGGAGAGGAGATCCCGCTCGGAGCCCGGATCATCTTCGTCGCGGACGCCTTCGACGCGATGACCTCGGACCGCGTCTACCAGTCGCGACTCTCCACCGAGGAGGCGCTGGCGGAGCTGGAGCGCTGCGCGGGTTCGCAGTTCGACTCGGAGCTCGTCGCCGCGCTCGTCGAAGAGATCGCCGCCGGCGCGGGAGAATCCCTGGTTCCCCCGGGGGCCCGCTCGTCCGCGGCGGCCGGGCGGTAGCTCCGGGAGTCGCGGGAAGACGCGGTCTCGCCGCCCGCGGGAGACAGGGTTTTCCCCGCGCCCTACAGCGGGATGTTTCCGTGCTTGCGCTTGGGGCGCGGCTCGCGCTTCGTCAGCGCGGTCTCGAGCGCAGAGACGAGCACCGGCCGCGTCCGGCGCGGCTCGATAACATCGTCGACGTAGCCGCGCTCCGCAGCCACGTACGGGTTGGCGAAGCGCTCCTTGTACTCGGCGATCAGCTCGGCGCGGCGGGCGTCCGGCTCCTCGGCCTCGGCCAGCTCGCGGCGGAAGACGATGTTCACGGCACCCTCCGGGCCCATCACGGCCACCTCGGCCGTGGGCCAGGCGACGTTGAAGTCGGCGCGGATGTGCTTCGAGCTCATGACGTCGTAGGCGCCGCCGTAGGCCTTGCGCGTGATCACCGCGA
>JACVRU010000046.1 GCA_014534295.1 Thermoleophilia bacterium
AAGATGCGGTCGGCGAATGGCGCCGCGAGCCGGTTGGCGAGCCCGAAGTGCGCGTCGGCCTCGGTCAGGGCCGCGGGCAACCGCGAGAGGGCCGCGGCGAGCACCATCGGGCCCGCGACGTAGCCGCCGGCCCCGAGCACGACGTGCGGCCGGCGCCGCCTCAGGATCCGCGTGCACGAGACCGGCGCGGCGGCGGCCCGGCCGAGCGCGAGCGGCAGCGCCGGGCTCGGGCGTCGCGGGATCCCCGACACCCGGAAGAGGTCGAGCTCGTAGCCCGCCTCAGGGACGAGCTGCGCCTCGGCGCGCCCCGGCGACCCGGCGAAGGTCGTCCCGACGCCCGCGGCCCGCAGCGCGTCCGCGACCGCCAGCGCCGGCAGCACGTGCCCGGCCGTGCCCCCGGCTGCGATCAGACACCGAAGCCCTCGCTCGCGACCCATTGGCAGCGATGTTAAGGAGGATTCCCACCGAGGCGAGCTGCACGACGAGGTTCGAGCCGCCGTAGGAAACGAACGGGAGCGGGATCCCGGTCAGGGGCGCGAGTGCGAGCACCGCGGCCAGGTTGATCGCCGCCTGCCCGCAGACGAGGATCGTCAGGGCCGCCGCGAGCCGCTTCCCGAACGGGTCCTTGCACGCGAGCGCGATGCGCAGGCCGGCGTACCCGAAGGCCGCGTACGCGAGGATCACCGCCGTCGTCCCCAGCAGGCCGAGCTCCTCGCCGACGATGGCGAAGATCATGTCCGTGTGCGCCTCCGGCAGGTAGAAGATCTTCTGGACGCCCTGGCCGAGCCCCTCCCCGAAGACGCCTCCCGAGCCGAGGCCGATCAGCGCCTGGATGATCTGGAAGCCGGAGCCCTGTGGGTCGCTCCACGGGTCGAGGAAGCTGAGGAAGCGCTCGCGCCGGTACGGCTCGGCCGCGATCGCGAGCACGCCCATGGTCCCGATCAGCGCCGTCCCGGCCCCGAGCGTCCGCAGCGGGACGCCCGAGACGAGCAGCAGGCCGAAGAGCATCACGACGAGCGCGATCGCCGTCCCCAGGTCGCGCCCGGCGAGGATGAGCAGGCAGAAGAGGCCGGCGACCACGCCGACGGGCCGTGCGAGCTCGCCGAGCGTCTGCGGCGCCTTCCGGCGGGCGAGGTACGCGGCCGCCCAGATCGCAAGAGAGAGCTTGGCCAGCTCGGAGGGCTGGAAGGCGGCCGGGCCGAGCGTGAACCAGCGCCGAGCGCCGTTGATCGGAGGAGCGAGGAGGACGAGCGTGCAGAGCACGAGGCTGAAGACGAGCAGGCCGGGGGCCAGCGCCCGCAGTCCGTGGAAGTCGAAGCGGGAGGCGACGAGCAGGCCGCAGATGCCGAGGACGGCGTAGATCCCCTGCCGCTTCAGGTAGTAGCTCGGGTCCCCGTCCCCCAGCGCCGCCGCTGCCGACGTGGCGCTGTAGACCATCACCAGCCCGAACGCCACGAGGGCGAGCGTGACCAGGACGAGGATGCGAACCTCGACTCTTCCCTTCACGCCTCCATGGTTCTGACGAGCTCGCGGAACTCCTCGCCCCGCTGCTCGAAGCTTTCGTACTGATCGAAGCTCGCGCAGGCGGGCGAGAGGAGGACGACGTCGCCGGGCCGGGCGTTCGCGGCGGCCGCGGCGACCGCGGTCCGCAGGTCGCCGGAGCGCTCGAACGGAACGCCGGTGGGCGCGAGCGCCGCGGCCAGCGCCTCGTCCGCCTCGCCTACGAGGTAGACGACGCGGACGTTCGGCCCGACCGCCGCGGCGAGCGGCTCGAAGCTCTCGCCCTTGGCGCGGCCGCCTGCGATCAGGTGGACGGGCTCGTCGGCGTAGGCAGCGAGCGCCGCCCGCGCGGCGAGGACGTTGGTCGCGATCGAGTCGTTGACGTAGACCACTCCGCCGGCCTCGCCGACCGTTTCGAGCCGGTGGGGGACCGGTCTGAACCGCTCCAGTCCGCCCGCGATCGCGTCCTCGGACACTCCCGCCGCGCGGGCGGCGGCGACCGCGGCGGCGGCGTTCGCCCGGTTGTGCCGGCCGCGCAGGCGAGGCTCGGCCGGGAGCGGGTCGTCCGCGGAGAACTCGATCCGGCGCGCGCGCCCCGGGATCGCCCCGAACCCCTGCGGGACCACCGCGACGTCGTCCGCTTGCTGCCGATCGAAGATCCGGAGCTTCGCCGCCGCGTACGCCTCCCGCGTCCCGTGGCGGTCGAGATGGTCCGCCTCGAGGTTGAGGAGGACGGCGATCCGCGGGCGGAATGTCTCCACGTGCTCGAGCTGGAAGCTCGAGAGCTCGGCGACGACGAGCGCGCCCGGCTCCACCTCCCCGTCGAGCGCGCAGAGCGCGAGCCCGATGTTCCCGGCCGCCGGCGCGCCCGTGATCTCCGCGAGCAGCGCGGTCGTCGTCGTCTTCCCCTTCGTGCCCGTGACCGCGAGCAGGGGGTTCGGGAGGATCCGGTACGCGACCTCGGCGTCGCTCCAGATCCGGGTCCCGCGCTCGCGTGCCGCTCGCGCCAGCGCCGCCTCGTTCGGGACGCCGCCGCTCTTGACGACGACCTCCACCCAGTCCAGCAATGACACGTCCTCGTCGTTGCCGAGCGTCCGGTCGGCTTCGACCACGTCCACGCCGTGACGGCGCAGCGCGTCGGCGGCCGCGCGGCCCTGGCGGGCGAGGCCGAGGACGAGGGCCGCGGAAGGAAGCTCGCTCAGCGCCGGAGGCGGAAGAAGTCGGGGAAGTAGCGGTAGTAGAGGGCGAAACCGGCCGCGCAGAGGATCCCTGTGACGATCCAGAAGCGGACCATGATCTTCGTCTCCGACCACGCCTTCATCTCGAAGTCGTGGTGGATCGGCGCCATCAGGAAGATCCGGCGGCCGCTCCACTTGAAGGTCACCACCTGGAGCATCACCGAGAGCGCCTCGAGCACGAAGATGCCGCCGATCAGCAGCAGCAGCACCTCGGCCTTGAGCATGATCGCGAAGCCGCCGAGCGCGCCGCCGAGCGCGAACGCGCCCGTGTCGCCCATGATCACGTCGGCCGGGAACGCGTTGTACCAGAGGAACCCGATCGCGGCCCCGATCAGCGCCCCGCCGAGGATCGCCAGGTCGAGGTGCGGCGTGCTCGCCTCGCCGAAGGCCGGCTGCTGGCTGCGGATGAACGTGAAGACGCTGATCACCGTGAAGGTGAAGACGGCGATGATCCCCGTGCCGGCCGCGAGCCCGTCGATGCCGTCCGCGAGGTTGACGCCGTTAGCCGCGCCCGCGATCACGAAGAAGACGAAGGCGTACCAGGCCGGGCCGAGGTTGATCGTGACGTCGACGACCGGGAGGTAGACGTCGTCGCCGAGGTCGATCCGGTTGGCCAGGTAGCCGACCACCGCGGCGACGCCCAGGAGCAGCACGAGCTTCCAGCGGCCGGGGAGCCCGAGCGACCGCCGGTGGGTCAGCTTGATGTAGTCGTCGACGAACCCGATCGTCCCGCAGGCGACCGTGGCGAAGAAGACCGTCAGCGCCGCGGTCGTGTAGCGCGACAGGGCGAGGAAGGCGATGCTCGTCGCGACGAGGATGAGGACGCCGCCGCCGACCGGGGTGCCCGCCTTGACCGCGTGCGCCTCCGGACCCTCCTCCCGGATGTACTGGCCGAGCTCCTTCCGCCGGAGGTACTCGATGAACTTCGGGCCGACGGCGATCGAGACCACGAGGCCGACGATGGCCGCGATGAGGACTCGTTCCATTACGTCGGAACGCCCGCCAGCGCCTCGGCCACCGCCTCCAGGCGCGCGACCCGGGAGCCCTTGACGAGCACGACGTCGCCGGGCTCGAGCAGTTCCCGCAGGAGCGCGGCCGCGTCCTCGGGGCTCGCCGCCGGCAGCCCGCCGTAGCGGTCGGCGTCGCCACCGCCGACCGCGACGACGACGCCGACGCCGACCTCGGCCGCGGCGGCGCCGACTGCGGCGTGGAAGCCCTCGGAGCCGTCCCCGAGCTCCGCCATCCGGCCGAGCACGGCCACCGTGCGCCTGCCGCCCGCCCGGCGGACGAGGTACTCGAGCGCAGCCCGCATCGAGACTGGGTTAGCGTTCCAAGAGTCGTTGATCAGTACGCCGCCGCCGGGCAGCTCGGTCTCCTCGCCGCGGAGGCGCGAGAAGGAGATCGTCGGGGCTCCCTCGGCGGCCCCGTCGAGCGGCAGCCCCAGCGCCGCGTATGCGCCCAGGGCGGCAAGGGCGTTCCGCGCGTGGTGCTCGGCCGCGAACGGGACCTTCAGCTCGACCACGGTCCCCAGGACGTCGGCGACGAGCTGCGGCGGCTCGAAGCTCAGCGGCCGGACGTCGGCGCCCGCCCCGAACCGCACGAGCTCGACGTCGCCGCGACGCAGGAACGGCTCGAGCAGGGGCTCGTCAGCCGGGACGACCGCCGTGCCACCGGGCGGGAGCGCGGCGACCAGCTCCGCCTTCGCCTCGGCGACGCGCTCGACCGTGCCGAGCAGCTCCAGGTGGACGGGTCCCACCGCGGTGATCACGCCGACGTCGGGGCGCGCTGGCCCGCAAAGAGCCGCGATCTGGCCGAGACCGCGCATCCCCATCTCGGCGACGACGACCTCCGTCTCGGACTCGATCGCAAGCAGGGTCAGCGGCAGCCCGACCTCGTTGTTGAAGCCGGCCTCGGCGGCGACGGTCCGAGCGTGCGGCCGGCAGAGCGCGGCCAGGATGTCCTTCGTCGACGTCTTGCCGACGGAGCCCGTGATCGCGGCGACTTTCGCCCGGCTGCGCGAGCGCACCTCTCCCGCCAGGGCCGCGAGGGCCGCGAAGGCGTCGTCGGGGACGAGCGCGGCTGCCGCTCCCCGCTCCAGCGCCTCGTCCACGTACTCGCGGCCGCGGCCGACCGCGACGAACAGGTCGCCCGGCACGACCCGCCGCGAGTCGACGGCCACGCCCGTGACCTCGCCGGCGCGGGCCTCGAGCCGGCCCGGCGCCAGCCGCCGGACCTCCTCCACCGCGAGCGGGATCACGCCCGCGCCCCCACCAGCTTCCGCAGCGCCTCCCGCGCGACCTCGCGGTCGTCGAACGGGGTCACGACTCCTCCGACCTCCTGTCCCTGCTCGTGGCCCTTGCCCGCGACGACGACGACGTCCCCCGGCCGCGCGGCCTCGACCGCCAGCTCGATCGCGGCGCGCCGGTCCGGCTCGATGACGGCGCCGCCGGCCGCGCCGGCCAACACCTCGGCGACGATCGTCTCCGGCTCCTCGCTGCGGGGGTTGTCGGACGTGACCACGGCCAGGTCGGCGAGCTCGGTGGCCACGCGCCCCATCAGCGGCCGCTTCTCGCGGTCGCGGTCGCCGCCGCAGCCGAAGACGCAGAGGACGCGCCCCTCGGCGAGCTCGCGCGCCTCGCGGAGCACGAGCTCGAGCGAGTCCGGGGTGTGCGCGTAGTCGACGAGCACGACGAACGGCTGCCCGGCCGAGACCTCCTCGAAGCGGCCCGGCACGCCCGCGACCGCCTCCAGGCCCGCCTTGACGGCCTCGGGCTCGATCCCGAGCACCCGCGCCGCCGCGGTCGCGCCGAGCGCGTTGAGGACGTTGAATCGCCCGCGCAGGCGGAGCTCGACGCCGGCGAGCCCCTCGGGGCCGACCTCGGCGTCGGCCGAGCGGCCGAAGGTGACCGCTTCGCCGCCGAGCTCCGCGACGAGCCGCCGGCCCCACGGGTCGTCGATGTTGACGACCGCGGGCACACCGTCGAATAGCCGCCGCTTGGCCGCGAAGTACGCCTCCATCGTCCCGTGGAAGTCGAGGTGGTCCTGCGTCAGGTTCGTGAAGACGAGCACGCGGAAGCGAACCCGGTCGAGCCGATGCAGCTCCGAGGCGTGCGACGACGCCTCCATCGCGCAGCTGCGGTCGCCGGCGTCCAGCATCTCCCGGAACAGCCGCTGGAGGTCGATCGCCTCGGGAGTCGTCCGCTCGAGCTTCCGGGGCCCGCCGCCGACGCGCGCCTCGACGGTGCCGAGCAGCCCGGGCCGCCGGCCGCCCGCCGCGAGAACCGCGTAGAGGAGGTGCGCGGTGGTGGTCTTCCCGTTCGTCCCCGTCACGCCCGCGACCTCGAGCTCCTGGCTCGGCCGGCCGAAGAACTCGTCGGCGACGACGGCCATGGCCGCGCGCGCCGAGGGGACGACGAGCTGCGGAACGTCGGCGTCGACGGGGCGCTCGACCACGAGGGCGGCCGCCCCGCGCCCGACCGCGGCTGGTGCGAACTCATGTCCGTCCGCGCGCGATCCGGGCACGCAGAAGAACAGCGTGCCGGAGACGACAGCGCGTGCGTCGTACGCGAGGTCGCGGACCTCCACCGGCGCTCGATTCGCGACCTCGGTGGGGGCGAGCGCCGCGATCACGCGCTCGAGGTCCATCGGGCGAGACTCTAGCTAGGGGGTCGGCATGGACAGGGGCGCGTCCGGGGGCACTTCCAGGTACTGGAGCGCGAACTGGGCGATGCTCTGGAAGGCCGGCGCGGCGACGGTTCCGCCCCAGATCGCGTTCCGCGGCGTGTCGACCGTGACCAGGATCACGAGCCGCGGGTCGGTCGCGGGCACGAAGCCGACGAACGAGGCGACGTAGTCCGAGCGCGAGTACCCGCCGGGGACCGGTTTCTGCGCCGTGCCCGTCTTGCCCGCGACGTGGTAGCCGGGGACGGCCGCGAGCCCGCCCGTCCCACCCTCGTCGTCGACGACCCCCACCAGCAGCCGAGAGAGCGTCTTCGCCACGGTGGGCGAGAGCACGCGCTTCCGCTTCGGCGGCTTCGGCTGTCCGCCGGCGATGCGATCGACCAGGTGAGGCTGCACCCAGACGCCCCGGTTCGCGACCGTCGCGTACGCGGCCGCCATCTGGAGCCCGGTGACGGCGATGCCCTGGCCGATCGGGACGTTGCCGATCGTCGAGCCCGACCACTTCGGCTCGGGGAGGACGATGCCCGGGCTCTCCCCGGGGAAGCCGACACCCGTGGCCTGCCCGAAACCGAAGCCGTCGACCCAGGCGGCGAGCCCCTTCGAGCCGAGTTGCCGCGCGACCGTGACCGTGCCGACGTTCGAGGAGCGGAACAGGATCTCGGCCACGGTCATCCGCTGGGTCGAGCGCTCGTGGGCGTCGTGGATGCGGCGGTCGGCGACCTGGATCTCGTACGGCAGCGTGAAGGCGGTCTGCGGCGTCATCAGGCCCTCGGCAAGCACGCCGGCGACCGTCACCACCTTGAAGGTCGAGCCGGGCTCCCACGTGTCGGTGACCGCGCGGTTCTTCGTCCGGGCGAGGTCGCGGGCGGCCACCTGCGGGAAGTTGTTCGCATCGTAGGTCGGCGCGCTCGCCATCGCCACGATCGAGCCCGTCCGCGGGTCGAGCACGACGGCGCTCGCCGCGGTCGCGTTCCAGCGGCGCACGGTGTCCCGCAGGACCGCCTCGGCGTTCGCCTGGATGTTGTGGTCGATCGTTAGGTAGACGTCACGGCCCTCGCGCGCGGGGATCGCTGAGACGACCTCGATCGCGCGGCCGATCGGATCCTTGACGATCGTCTGCCTCCCCGGCGCGCCGGCGAGGACGTCGTCGAGCGCGGCCTCGATCCCCTCGAGCCCGCGGTTGTCGACGCCGGCGAAGCCGAGCACCTGGGCGCCGACCGACCGCTGCGGGTAGACGCGCCGCTCCTCGTTGTAGAAGCCGAAGCCGTCGAGCCCGCGCTCGGCGAGCTTGGCCGCGTCGGCCGGGTCCGCCTTGCGGGCGACGTAGACGAAACCCTTCGACCTGTCGGAGAGCCGCCGCACGAGCTTTCCGGGCTTGATCCCGAGGATCCGGCCGGCGATCTGCGCCGCCCTGTGCGGATCGCGGACGCGGCGGGGATCGGCGTAGACGGTCGTCGCGCGCTCGCCGACCGCGAGCGGCGTGCCCGTCCGGTCGTAGATCGTGCCGCGGCTGGCGGGCAGCTCCACCGTCTCGCGGTGCTGGACCTGCGCCATCCGGGCGAGCGGCGCCGCGTGCACCGCCTGTAGCCAGACCGCTCGGCCGAGCGCCACCGCGAACGCGATCAGCAGGACCGCCAGGAGCAGGCGGATCCTGCGGTCGGTCGCGCGGCTCATCTGGTGCGGTGCGCGGCGCCGAGGTCGACGTACGTCGTCTTGTCCGGCGCGGCGGGGACGAGCCCGAGCCGGTTGTGCGCGATCGCAGCGACCTGCGGGGCCGAGCCGGCGCTGGAGAGCTCCCCGGAGAGCGCCAAGTTCGCGGCCTTGAGCTCCGCAACTCGCTCGTTCGCACCCTCGAGGCGCTGGTTCAGCTGGAGGACGGCGACGTTGAGGGCGACGACGCCGGCGAGCAGCGCCGCGAGCGCCACGATCCAGACGACGCCGGCGAGCAGGCCGGGCCGGCGGGCCGCAGGCGACCTCTGCCCGGGCGTGGGCTTCGCCTTCGGCGCCGGCCCCGGCTTCGGCCTGCGCGCCGGCGCGGGCGCCGCGATGGCCGCGTTGCCCGCCCACGCCGCCATCAGGCCTTGACCGCCGCGCGCAGGCGGGCCGAGGCCGCCCGCGGGTTCTCGGCCACCTCGCGCGCGCTCGGGCGGATCGCACGCCGGGTGAGCGCGCGCAGCGCCGGCTCGCGGCCGCAGACGCAGACCGGGAAGTCCGGCGGGCAGGTGCAGCCGCGCTCCTGGTCGCGAAGGAAGCGCTTGACGATCCGATCCTCGAGCGAGTGGAAGCTGATCACCGCGAGGCGGCCGCCGGGCCGCAGGAGGGCGAGTGCCGCCGGCAGCGCGCGCTCGAGCGAGCCGAGCTCGTCGTTGACCGCGATCCGCAGGGCCTGGAAGACGCGCTTCGCGGGATGGCCGTCTCCGAAGCGGGCCGGCGCGGGAAGCGCTCCCCTGATCGTGTCGACGAGCTCGCCCGTGCGCTCGAACGGACGCTCCCGGCGGCGGCGTGAGATCGCCTTCGCGATCTGCCGCGCGTACCGCTCCTCGCCGAAGCGCCGGAGGATCGTCGCCAGCTCCCGCTCGGGCGTCTCGTTGACGAGGTGGGCGGCCGACAGGCGGGCCGTCTGGTCCATGCGCATGTCGAGGGGCGCGTCCGCGGCATACGAGAATCCGCGCTCGGGGCGGTCGAGCTGCATCGACGAGACCCCGAGGTCCATCAGCACCGCGTCGGCGCCGAAGCCGTTGCCGGCCAGCTGCCCCAGGACGACGTCGGCCTCGCCGCGGAGGAAGCGGGTCTGGAGCCCGCCGTGGCGCCGCCGGAAGCCCTCGAAGAAGGGCCGCACGGTCGAGTCCCGGTCGATCGCGACGAGCCGGCCGCTCCCCTGCAGATCGCGGGCGAGCACGGCCGCATGCCCGCCGGCGCCGAAAGTCGCGTCCACGACGGTCTCGCCCGGCTCGACGCCGAGCAGCTCGCGGACCTCGTCCGCGAGCACGGGGACGTGGTCAGTCGCGGTTGGCAAAGCGTTCGGCAACATCCTCGGCACCCCCTTCCACCTCGGCGAGCTCCTCGTGCCACTTTGCGCGATCCCAGATCTCCAGATGGTCGTTCACGCCCGCGACCACGATTTCGCGCCCCAGGTTCGCGTGCTGCATCAGGGCCGCCGGGAGCATGACCCGACCCTGCTTGTCGAGGTCGCCTTCCGCGGCGGCGGAGAAGAAGAAGCGCTGCAGCCGGCGCCCCTCCTTCGAGAGCGGGTCGAGCGTGGCCAGGCGCCGGCTGACGAGGCCGTCCCAGTCCGTGCGCGTGTAGGCGTAGAGGCAGCCGTCCATCCCGCGCGTCACGACGATCCCGTCCACGAACGCCCGGCGAAACCTCGCCGGGAGCGTGAGGCGGTTCTTGTCGTCGATCGTGTGGTCGTACTGGCCGAGGAGCATGCGGGCCTCATGGATAGGGCTCCCACTTTGCCCCACAAATCCCCACTTGTCAACCCTGCGAAACCACCTCCTCCCCGTACGCCCCACGGCGCGTCAGGGCGAGCGCACCGCGCTCGGACGCGAAGGCCAGCGCCTCGGCCGGCTCGCGGCCCTCGGCGAGCGCGTACGTGAGCGCTGCGGCGAAGGAGTCCCCTGCACCGTACGCGTCCTCCACCGGGCCGGGCAGGTGGGCCGCGCGGAACGGGCCGCCCGGCTGCGCCCAGCCTCCGAGCGCCCCCGCGGTGGAGACGACGAGCCGTGGCGGCGGGTCGAGGTCGCCGGGCTGGTGCCGCTCGCCCTGGTCCTCCCCGCTCGCGACGAGAACGTCGAGCTCGACCCCCGCTCGCTGGAGCGTCGGCAGCTCGCGTGCCGTCGCGACGAGCACCCGCGTGCGGCGCCGGAGCGAGCGCAGCGCCGCCTCGTCGCCGCCGGTGAAGTACGCCCCGTCGGCCCCGTCGAGCTCCTCCCAGGGAAGGTCGTCCTCGGCCTTCGGCGCCAGCTTCGGGCCGATCACCGTGATCGTCCGCTCGCCCGCCCCGTCGACGTAGACGACCGCCGTGCGCTGGGGCCGCTCGCGGAGCGCCGCCCTGACGCCGATCCCGAGGCGCCGGAGCTCGCTCGCCGCCCGCCGGCCCAGCTCGTCCTTCCCGAGGGCGGTGAAGAAGAGCGACTCGCCTTCGAGGCGCGCGAGCTCGGCGGCCGCGACCGCGCCGCCGCCCGCAGCCTCCTCCCAGGAGTCGAGCGCGTGGACGATCTCGCCGGGGCGCGGGAGCCGCTCGACGCGGACGAACCGGCACCACTCCACGTGGCCCATGACGGCGACCTTCACGGCGCGAGTCTCACACGCCGCACCGCCGGTGCGTTATACCCGGGTGATGGGCGTCCCCCCGTTCGAGCGCTTCTACGAGAGCCACCGCGACGAGATCTGGGCCTTCCTCGTGCGCAGGCTGGGGCCCGAGCGGGCGGAGGACGCGTTCCAGGAGACCTTCCTGCGTGCGCTGCGCGCCTATCCCTCCCTCGAGCACGGCCGCCACCTCCGCGCCTGGGCGTACACGATCGCCGGCCGGATCGCGATCGACGAGACACGCCGGAAAGCGCCGGTACTCAGTGGCTCAGAGCCACTAAGTACGCTCGGCCGCCAGGACGGCCGGCCGGCGTACGCGGAGATCGAGCACCTCGCGGCCGCCCTGCCGCCGAGGGAGCGGGCGGCTGTGGTGCTGCGCTACGCATACGACCTGGACTACGAGGACATCGGCGACGCGCTCGGTTCGAGCGCGGAGGCCGCGCGGCAGGCGGCCAGCTCGGGCGTCCGCCGACTGCGACGACGCGGCGTAGGCTCGACGGAGACGCCCAGCAGTGGAGACGCCGGCTCCGCCGGCGCCGGAACGGGAAAGGAGCTCGCATGACCGTACCGACCGAGGTCGACGTCCGGTTCCGGGCCGCGGCGAGCCGCCCCGGCCTGCTCGACGTCGCCTACGACGTCGCCGACTCGCCCATCGGGCCGCTGCTCCTCGTCGCGAGCGATGCAGGCCTCGAGAAGATCTGGTTCTGCACGGAGCAGAAGCC
>JACVRU010000065.1 GCA_014534295.1 Thermoleophilia bacterium
ACTGCGGGAGCTCTCGAAGCACCGCGAGACGCGACGGCGCGAGCGCCGGCGCGCGCAGACGCCGACCGGGGCGCTCGCCGGGTACACGAACGTCGGCAAGTCGACGCTCCTGAACGCGCTCACCGGTGCGGACGTCTCCGTCCGGAACCGCCTGTTCGAGACGCTCGACCCGACGACGCGCGGCTTCGAGGAGGACGGGCGACGTTACCTCGTGACCGACACGGTCGGTTTCATCCGCCGTCTCCCGCACGAGCTCGTCGAGGGCTTCGCCGCCACGCTCGAGGAGACCCTCGTCGCCGACCTCGTCCTCCACCTGGCCGACGCCTCGGCGCCCGACGAGCGCCTCGCGGAGATGATCGACGCGGTCGAGGACGTCCTCCACGAGATCGGCGCCGACGCCGTGTCGCGGCAGCTCGTCCTCAACAAGGTGGACGCCGTCGACCCGCTGCGCCGGCGCAGGCTCGGCAACGCGTTCCCCAACGCGCTGCTCGTCTCCGCCGCGACGGGCGAGGGCCTGCACGAGCTGCGGGCGCGGATCGCGGAGCACTTCGGGGAGCGCTACGAGCGAGTCAGGCTGCTCGTGCCCTACGACGAGGGTGAGAAGCTCTCGCAGCTGTACGCGCTCGGCGCACCGATCGAGGAGCGCCGCGACCTGCCCGAGGGCGTGCTCGTGCTCGCGCGGCTGCCGCACGCCGAGCTCCGGCGGTTCGCGCCCTATCTCGTCGCGGAGACCGGCAGCGAGGCGGCGCCGGCCCGTTGACGAGCCTGCCCGTCCGCCGGCTGCGGCCGGAGGCCGTGCTTCCGAGCCGGGCCTACGCGGGCGACGCCGGGCTCGACCTCGCGGCCGCGGAGAGGGCCGTCCTGGGACCGGGGGAGCGGGCGGTCGTCGGCACGGGGCTGGCTGTGGCCGTCCCGGAAGGCCACGCGGCCTTCGTCCAGCCGCGCTCGGGACTGGCCGCGCGGCACGGGATCACGATCGTGAACGCGCCGGGTCTCGTCGACGCGGGCTACCGCGGCGAGGTGATGGTCGTCCTGCTCAACACCGGCGACGAGTCGTTCGAAGTCGAGCCCGGGATGCGGATCGCCCAGCTCGTCGTGCTCCCGGTGGCGCCGGCCGAGCCGGTGGAGGTGGAGGAGTTGCCCGCGACCGAACGAGGCGAGCGCGGCCACGGGTCGTCGGGCCGGTGACGGCCGAGCCCCGGATCCGCGTCTCCGCGATCCTGCGCTGGCGCGGCCGGATGCTGCTGATCCGGCACGAAAAGGACTCGCGCGACGTCTGGCTGCTGCCGGGCGGCGGCGTCCGCGTGGGGGAGAGCCTCACGCGCGCGCTCCTGCGGGAGCTGGTCGAGGAGCTGGGCCTGTTCGGCGCGGGCGGCCAGCTGCCCGTCGAGGGGCCCGTGGCGCTCGTGGACTCGATCGCGCCGCGTCGGAAGCTCCTGCCCGAGAAGCACGTCGTCCACGTCATCTTCGCCGGGCACCTGCCGGAGAGCTCGCTGGAGGCGGTCACGTCGCAGGACGCCGCCGTTCGGGGCCACCGCCTCTTCGAGCCGGACGAGCTCGACGGGATCGTGCTCCACCCGCCGATCAAGCGCTTCCTGCAGCGCTGGCGGCCCGGCGACCCTACGGTTTATCTGGGCTCCCTCTGGGCTCCATGACGCGCCGGAAGCTGCGCTTCCGCCGCGCGGCGGGCCTGGAGGGCTGCCTGGGTACGTGCGGGAGAGCGCCGTCTCGCGCACGCGTCTTGACGACACGGCGTAGCGGTTCGAGTCCCTGCGCGCGCGGGCGCTTCGCGCCCGGGCGCTCCGTGCGACCGCAGCGACGGCCTAGTCGCGGCCGCCCCGCTGGCGTGCCCTCGCAGCCGCCAGCTCGTGGGCACGCCGCTCCAGCTCGTCCGGGAGCGGCTCGAGCTCCGGCGGCTCCCCGAGCCGGTGCGCGAGCGCCTGGGCGAGGATCCAGTCCGCGAACCAGGGATTGCGCGGCAGCAGCGGGCCGTGGAGGTACGTTCCGACAGCGCGCCCGAGCCGGCAGCCCTCGTGGCCGGAGCGGCCGTCGTTTCCGAAGCCGTGCACGACCCGGCCGAGCGGCTCCGCGCCCTCGTCCAGCAACGTGCGGCCGGCGTGGTTCTCGAAGCCGGCCAGTGTGTGCCGCTCGCCGGGCTCCAGCTCGCACTCGAGCAGCATGTCGCCGATCATGCGCCGCTCGCCCGCCACGGTCTCGAGCGGGAAGATCCCGGCGCCCGGAAGGTCGGCGCCCGCGCGGTCGCGGTAGAAGCGGCCGAGCAGCTGATAGCCGCCGCAGACCGCCAGCAGGGCGGCGCCGCCGTCGAGCGCGGCGTGGATCTCGTCGGAGCGCGCGGCGAGGTCGGGTGCGATCAGCGCCTGCTCGCGGTCCTGGCCGCCGCCGACGTAGAGGAGATCGTGCTCGCCGGGGACGAGCGGGTCGCCGAGGCTGATCGCGCGCACGTCGAGCTCGTGGCCGCGCCGGGCGGCGCGCCAGGAGAGGACGGCCATGTTGCCCCGGTCGGCGTAGATGTTCAGGTAGTCCGGGTACAGATGCCCGACGGTGACTCTCACGCCGCGGCCTCCCAGTAGGGACGGACGTAGCCGCGCTCGCCGACGATCTTCCGGAGTGCGAGCATCGCCGTGTACGTGGGGAGCACCACGAGCTCTCCCCCCGGGGGCGTCAGCTCCAGGCCGCGGTCGAGCGCCTGCGCGAGGTCCGGCACTACCTCGACCGCCTCGCGGGGGAGGCCGGCGTAAGCGAACCGCAGCGCCAGCTCCGGTGCCCGCCCGCCCGCCGCGACGAGCTGCTCGAGGCCCTCGAGCAGCGGCTCGAAGTCGACGTCCCAGATCCAGGAGACGTCCTGGCCGTCCGCGATTGCGTCGTTCAGCGCGACGACGGCCAGTCGCGGCGCGCCTGCGCCGACGAGCGTGCGCACGGCCTCGTTCGCCCCGGCGGGGTTCTTGACCAGCAGAACGAGCAGCCGGCGGTCGCCGACCTCGATCCGCTCCGCGCGTCCGAAGGCGGCGCTGAAGCGGCCGAGCCCCGCGACGATCTCGTCTGCGGACGCGCCCAGCTCCCGCGAGAGGGCGGCGGCGGCTACCGCGGTGTAGACGTTGTAGAGGCCGGGGAGCGCGATCGTCACCCGGCGGGTCACGTCGCCGAGCTCGAGGTCGAAGGTCGCGCGCTCCAGCCCCTCGAGCTCGATCGCTCGCGCCGCGACGTCGAGTGCGGGCCGCGCGTGGCCGCAGCTCGGGCACCGGTAGTCGCCCAGGTGGCCGACGTAGGCGGCGGCGTATTCGTACGGTGCGCCGCAGCGCACGCAGTACTTCGAGTCGGCGGCGTGCTGGAGGGCCGGGCGCGCCTGAGCCGGGTCGTCGAGGCCGAAGGAGACGCCGCGTGCGGCCGCGGAGGCCAGGTCTCCGACCACCGGGTCGTCCGCGTTCACGATCACCGTTGTGCCCTCTCCGAGCGCGGCAACGGTCTCGCGCCAGCGGCCGGCGACGAGCTCCAGCTCCCCGTAGCGGTCGAGCTGGTCGCGAAAGAGGTTGCCGAGGCAGAGCGCGCGCGGGCGGACGCGGCGCGCGACCTCGGGGAGCGCACCTTCGTCGACCTCGAGCAGCCCCAGCTCCGCGCCCCCGGAGTCGAGGAGCGTAGAGGCGACACCGCTGATCAGGTTGGCTCCGGACCGGTTGTGGGCGAGCCGCACGCGGGGCCTGAGGATCTCCGCGGTCATCGCCGCCGTCGTCGTCTTCCCGTTCGTCGCGGAGACGAGTGCCGTCCCGAGCGGCAGACGCGCGGCGAGTCGGTCGATCGCGCCGGGATCCAGCTTCGAGAGCAGCTTGCCGGGGATGGTCGTGCCGCCGCCGGTGCCCGCGGCGCGGGAGAGCCTCGCGGTCGCCCGCGCCGCGGCGATCTCGAGCGAGAGCGGGACTCCGAGGCGCATGGGCCGAGCGTACCCCGATCGGGGGAATCCCAGGAGCTACCCCGTGCGGGGGATTCGCGGCCGCCCCAAGGCGTTCTACCGTCCGGCCGATACGCCGTTGGTGATGGCGCTCGTGCGGGAGGACGCTGCGGTGAGACGATCAGAGAGTCACGACGGGCTGCTGCCCCCTCCGACGAGGTCGGCGTCCTGACCACGCTCCCGACAGAGATCCACGCGCCGCCCGCGCCCGGGCGCGAGTCGAACGGCCTGACGCGGTCCGCGGCGATTTACCTGGGCCTCCTCGGAGCGGCCACGCTCGCCGCGACGGCTCAGTTCTACGGCGAGCTCCTGGAGGGGCCCGCCGTCGGCGACTGGGAGCGGTTCGCCGCGCTCGCCGCCGGCGCGGCGCTCGCGCAGCTGTTCGTCGTCCGGTCGCCGCGGAACCAGTCGTACCACACGTCCTACGCGTTCTTCGTCGCCGCCGCGCTGCTGCTGCCGCCCGAGCTGATCATCCTCGTCGGGCTCGTGGCCAACGTGCCCGAGTGGCTCAAGGAACGCTACCCCTGGTACATCCAGAGCTTCAATATCTTCAACTTCACGCTCAACATGCTCGGAGCGTGGGCCGCCTTCACGCTCGTGTACGAGCATGCAGGGCTGGGGCGCGACGTCGGCTTCGCGCTCGGCGCGCTGGCGGCGTGCGGCGTCTTCGTCCTCCTCAACCACGTCGTCCTGGCGACGATGCTCAGGCTCGCGCGGGGGCACTCCCTCCGCGAGACGGGGCTGTTCACCGCCGAGAGCCTCACGATCGAGCTCGTGCTGACCGCGCTCGGAGTCGTGCTCGCCACCTTCTGGCTGGAGAACCCCTGGCTGATCCCGGTTGCGCTGAGCCCGCTGCTCGTCGTCCACCGCTCGCTCTCGGTGCCGCGGCTGGAGGCCGAGGCGCGCGTCGACCCGAAGACGGGCCTGTTCAACGCGCGGCACTTCGCGAACGCGCTCGCCGAGGAGATCGGCCGCGCGGTGCGCTTCAACCGGCCGCTCTCGCTGATCATGGCCGACCTCGACCTGCTCCGCGACATCAACAACAGCTACGGCCACCTCGCCGGCGACGCCGTCCTCCAGGGGATCGCCGAGAACTTCCGGCAGCAGCTCCGGCACTACGACATCCCCGCTCGGTTCGGGGGAGAGGAGTTCGCGATCCTGCTGCCCGAGACGGGTGCCGAGCAGGCGCTCGAGATCGCGGATCGCATCCGGCGCTCGGTCGCGGAGTGCCGCTTCGACGTCGAGACGTCCAGCGAGCCGATCAGCGTCACGGTCTCGATCGGTGTCGCCAGCTTCCCGCAGGACGCCACCGACGCGAACGAGCTCCTCCACCAGGCCGACCTCGCCGTCTACCGCGCCAAGCTCCAGGGGCGGAACCGCGTCCTCGGCGTCAGCGGCGAGCCGCTGCTCGTGCCCGCCGAGCGGAGCCCGCGGCTGATCGCGGTGGTGCCGGAGGACGGCGAGCACCGCGAGCCGCTGCCCGCGGCCGCGGAGGCGATGCCGACCACCGAGCGCCGCGCGCACCCGCGACCGCACGCCCTGCACGGCCCCAGGTTCCTCGCGCTCTCGCGCGGCCTCGCGTCCCTCGTGGCGCTCGTCGGCCTCGCCGGCGTCGCCGCGGGCGGGCTGGCCGTCCTCTACGGCTCGGCCACGGACTGGATCGGCCTGACGGCGGTCGTCGCGCTCGTCGGAGCCAGTCAGGCGCTCACCGTCTCCGCGGGCGAGTGGTCGATCTCCGTCTCCGCCGTCGGCGCCCTTGCAGGCGTGGCGATGTTCGGAGGGCGCGCCGCGCTCCCGCTCGCCGTGGCGATGGTGGCGATCGAGTGGAGCGCTCGGCGGACGCAGCTGCACACGGTCTTCTTCAACGTCGGCGCGATCTCGCTCGCCTCGCTGGCGGCGGTCGGCGTGTTCTTCCTGACCCCGGACAACCGGATCTTCCTCGCCGCGGCAGGCCTCTTCGCGGGCGCGGCGTACTTCGGCGTGAACATGGGCCTCGTCAGCCTCGCGCTGGCCATGCAGGGCCACGAGAGCTGGCGGAACGTCTTCAAGGAGCGCTTCGCCTGGCTGCTCCCGTTCTACCTCGTCTATGGCTTCATCGGCGGCGTGATCGCGATCGGGTACGAGGCCGCCGGCCTCTACGCGCTCGCCGTCTTCGCGCTGCCGCTGCTGCTGATGCGGCGCTCGCAGGAAGCGTACATCGCGCACACGCAGAAGAGCGCGCAGAAGCTCCGCCGCGCCGCCGAGACGATCCAGACGCAGAACGTCTCCCTCGAGCAGGCGAACCGGCTGCTGAAGGAGCGCTCCACGGCCGCCATGGAGAGCCTCTCGGCCACCGTCGACGCGCGCGACGCGTACACCGCGGGCCACTCCCGGCGCGTGCAGCAGCTCGCGCTCGCGATCGGTCGGGAGCTCGGTTTGTCGAAGGCCGAGCTGGATCTGCTCGGCCAGGCCGCGCTCTTCCACGACATCGGGAAGCTGGCGGTGCCCGACTCCATCCTCCTCAAGCCCGCGAGCCTGACCTCCGAGGAGTGGTCGCTGATGCAGCGGCACGCTGAAGAGGGCGCCCGGATCATCGACCGGCTGGGCTTCCTCGGCGACGCCGTGCCCGCGATCCGCCACCACCACGAGCGCTGGGACGGCTCCGGCTATCCCGACCGGCTGAAGGGGGAGGAGATCCCGCTCGGCGCCCGCATCATCCATGTCGCGGATGCGCTCGACTCGATGCTCACGACCCGGACCTACCGGGCCGCCCGGCCCGCCGCGGACGCGCTCCAGGAGCTTCGCCGCGCGGCCGGGACGCAGTTCTGCCCCCGAACGGTCTCCACACTCGAGCGGATCCTGGCGCTCCAAGGGTTCGCCGGGATGGGCCTCAGCTCAGACGCCGAGCCCGCGCCCGAGCTCGCGGCCGCCTCCGCCCACTAGAGACACAGCCCTTTCCGCCATGCTCGGCTGCTCTTGCAAAGTATCGGAGTTGCTCTACCATTCTTGACATGTCCCGTCCCAGGAGTGGCCCGGCGGCCCCACGGGTCGATCCTGAGCGGCTCGCCGCCTTCCAGGCCGGCCTCAGGCGCCGCTACTCCGACCAGGAGATCCTCGAGCAGCTCCGTGCGTGCGCGGACCGGCTGGGGCGGTCCCCGACGATGCGCGAGTTCGCCGCGGATCCCGGAACCACGGTGCACCCCCAGACGGTGATCGAGCACTACGGAAGCTGGAACGCGGCCAAGCGCGAAGCCGGGCTCGTCCCGCGCCGGTTCGCGACCCGGGAGGAGCTCGTGCGCCTGCTCCGCGAGCTGGGGGAGGAGCTGGGGCGCCCGCCGACGGCCCGCGACCTGGACGAGCGCCGCGGCTCGATGCCCTCCAAGTCCCTCTACTGGCACACGTTCCGCTCGCTGACGCAGGCGCTGCGGGAGGCGGGCTTCGACGTCCCCGTGGGGGAGGAGCGCGTCGCACGGGCCGTGGACCAGGGGGTCGCGCTCGCGCAGCGTCTAGGGCGCCTCCCGAAGTTCGCGGACTGGGCCCAGGCGCGGCGCGTGGACGAGACGCTGCTCACCGAGTGGCAGATCTACCGCCTGTTCGAGCAGGGCCGCGGCGCGTGGGCCACGTTCCAGTTCCTCGTCGCCGAGCGGCTCTCGGAGGAAGGGGTGGAGGTAACCCCCGAGGGTCGCCTCCGAGGTTAGAGCGAGGCGAGAGCCGCGAGCCGCTGCAGGCAGCGGAGGCCCTCGTCGGCCGCGCGGACGGCCGGGAGCTGACGCGCTTCGACGTACGAGCGGTCGGGCTCGAACGACCCGCTCTCGGCGACCTGGCCGTCACTGAGCGCGAGCAGGGTTCCCTCCTCGACCTCGCGCTTCTTCAGTCCGATCCCGAGTGCGCGCTCGGCGAGCTCGAGCGCCTCGCGCGTGGAGGCGAACAGGACCTCCTGCCGTCCGCGGCCGAGCCAGAGCGGTCGTCCGACACCGCGGGCGAGCCGGAGCTCGCCCGGCTTGCGCTCGTCGAGCCACGCGGTCGCCATCGTGCCGCGGAGACGCTCGAGCACGCGCGGCGACTCGTCCCAGGCGAGGAGCGCGAAGATCGCCTCGGAGTCGACCGTCATCTGCGGCTGCCCGCGGCGAAAGCCGAACTCGCTGAAGACCTCCTCGTCGTTGGCGATGATCCCGTTGTGGATGCCGACGACGGCGCCGTGCCGGATCGGGTGGTTGTTCGCCTCGATCGTCGGGTGGCCCTTCGTGTAGTCGCGGACGTGGACGAGTAGCTGGGTCGTCTCGCTCGGCACGGCAATCTGCTCGAGGAGGTCGGCGGCGCCGCCCCGCTGCTTGTGGACGCGCACGTCCGGCGCCCCGTCGCGCCAGGCGTAACCGACGGCGTCGGCTCCGCGCTCCGCGATCCCCGCCAGCAGCGCCTGTGCCGCGAGCGTGCGGTCGACCCTGCTGTCGCCGCTGACGCTGTATCCCGCGATGCCGCACATGAGGCGATGCTAGAAGCGGCTCCGGACGGGGACAGCCGCCACACGAGTCTCAGACGTCCGGTGGGGCCGGGAGTTAGCGCTCATCGAGAACTCTTGAACATTTCTTTGCATATCGGCTGAAACCTGCCGGTCTTCAAGGGCGAGTGGAATCGTGCCGATAGAGACAGGGTGGAAGGGCTGCCCCTCCCCGATGCTGCGGATCCTGAACCGCCTGCGCTCGAGCTGGTCGAGAGCGACGGCGAGCGCGAAGAGGCGGAGCCCGGGCCGACCCAGGACCCGCTGAAGCTCTACGTCCGCCAAATCGGTGACGGCCGGCTGCTGACGCCGGCGGAGGAGCGCGAGCTGGCGCGCCGGAAGGACCTCGGGGACGAGTTCGCGAAGCGGAAGCTGATCGAGTCGAACCTCCGGCTCGTGATGTCGATCACGCGGAACTACACGAAGGCCGGCGTCCCGCTGCTCGACCTGATCCAGGAGGGGAACCTCGGCCTCATCCGCGCCGTGGAGAAGTTCGACTACCGGCTCGGCTACAAGCTGTCCACCTACGCGACCTGGTGGATCCGGCAGGCGATCACCCGCGCGCTCGCCGACCAGGGCCGGACGATCCGCGTCCCCGTCCACGTGACGGAGCAGCTCCGCCGCGTCCTCCGAGCGCGCCGCGTCCTCGCCCAGAAGCTCAACCGCGACCCGACGCTCGACGAGCTCGGCGCCGAGGCGGGCTTTCCGCCCGCGCGTGTGGCCGAGCTGCTCGAGCTCGTCGAGGAGCCGCTCTCGCTCGAGACGCCCGTCGGCGACGGCGACAGCCTCTACGGCGACCTGATCGAGGACACCCATTCTGAGCTACCAGACGACACCGCGGCCCTCCACCTTCGCCGCGAGGAGCTGGACGCGGCCCTCCGACGGCTGAAGCCCCGCATGCGCTACGTGGTCACGCTCCGGTTCGGGCTCGACGGCGAGAAGCCGAGGACGCTGGAGGAAGTGGGGGAGTTGCTCGGGATCACGAGGGAGCGGGTTCGCCAGCTCGAGACACGGGCCCTGCGGGAGCTGAGGCAGTTCGCGCCGGCGCTCGAGCTCTACCTCCGAACCTAGCTCCGGGCACTCTCCATCTCGCGCAGCCCGGCGAGCCGGCGGAGCGACTCGACCTCGATCTGCCGCACGCGCTCGCGTGTGAGCCCGAGCCGGCGCCCGATCTCCTCGAGTGTCTTCGGGTCCTCGTCCGCGAGCCCGTAGCGCAGCACGAGCACGGAGCGCTCGCGATGGGGGAGGGCCCGCAGTCCCTCGAGCAGAGCGGCGGAACGGATGTTGAGCTCGACCTGGTCCTCCGGCAGTGGACCGTCGCCCGCGACGAAGTCGCCTAGGACGGCGTCGTCCTCCTCGCCGACGGGCTGGTCGAGGCTGGTCGAGGCCCGCGCGGCCGCCCGCACCTCGCGAGCCTGGTCGACGGGGA
>JACVRU010000072.1 GCA_014534295.1 Thermoleophilia bacterium
GCCGAGGGCCTCGCGCAGGACCGGCAGCACGAGCTCGAGATGGCGACGCGACGCGACCTCCGGGACGACGCCGCCGTAGCGTGCGTGCAGCTCGGCCTGCGAGGAGACGACGTTCGACCGCACCTCGCCCTCGGACGTGACGACCGCGGCCGCGGTCTCGTCGCACGAGGTCTCGAGCGCGAGGATCAAGCAGGCTCGCGGGGCCGGATCGGGTCCTTCCACATGATCAGCGCGTCCTCACGGTTGTCGGTGTAGTAGCCGCGCCTCACGCCCCGGCCCCGGAAGCCGAGGCGCTCGTAGAGGCGGATCGCGCCCTCGTTCGAGACGCGCACCTCGAGGGTGTAGCCCCGGCGCACGTCGGAGGCCGTGGCCTCGAACAGCCGCTCGAGGAGGGTGGTGCCGATCCCGCGGCCGCGCTCGCGCGGGTGGACGGCGACATTCATCACGTGCCAGGCGTCGACGTAGCGGGAGACGATCACGTAGCCGACGAGCACGCCGCCGTCGAAGGCGCCGAGGCTGATCGAGGCGGGCTTCGTCAGCTCGCCCGCGAACATCGAGCGCGACCACGGGGTCGGGTACGACGCCCGCTCGATCTCCTCGATCGCGCCCAGGTTGCGGAGCGTCAGCCGGCGGATCTCCAGGCCGCCCTCGCGCGTGCCGTGCCGTTCCCGGACCTCGACGCTCATCGGCGACGCGCCTTCTCGGCGTCCGGGACGCGGAGGTAGAGAGGCTCGACCAGCTCGGCCGGCCCGAACTCGCGGGCGAGCGCTGCGTGGAAGCGCGCCCGGGGCAGGTGCGCCTCGCTCCCGTCCGGCGGCACCTCGGCCCCGGCGGCCTCGAGCGGCTCGCGGTAGCGGAGAGCGCCGTCGCCGACGCAGACCGTGCCAGGCTCGAGCGCAAGCTCACCCGGGAGGAGTGCCCCCGGCGCGCCGCCGACGAGGGTGAAGACCTCGCGCCTCTTCGCGTCGATCACCGGCAGCGCTCCGGGCGCTCCCGCGCCCAGCGCCGCGAGCGTCGAGACGCCCGCCACCGGTACGTCGAGCGCGAACGAGAGCGAGCGCGCGACGGCCAGCCCGATCCGCAGGCCGGTGAAGCTGCCGGGCCCCGTGCCGACGGCGATCCCGTCGAGCGCTCCCTCGCGCGCCCCCGCGCGCCTGAGCAGCGCGTCCACGTCCTCGAGCAGCGAGACGGGGCGCGAGACGCGCTCGCCCACCGGCTCGCCGTCCCAGACGAGCGCGCACGTCGCGGTATCGGTGGCGGTGTCAAAGGCGAGGATCAACATGCTCCTGCTCCACCGAGATCAATCTACGGTCGCCGTCCCGGTGCCGCAATCGCACCGCGGCCCGCGGCGGCGGAAGCTCGTCGCCCGCCGCCTCCGGCCATTCGAGGAAGACGACGGCGTCCTCGAAGTAGGGCTCGAGATCCCCCCACTCGGCGTTCGAGACCTCGGCGAAGCGGTAGAGGTCGATGTGGGAGACGTCGCCCGCCGAGCCTCGGTACCGGTGGCCGATCGTGAAGGTCGGGCTGGTGACGGCCTGCGTCACTCCGAGTGCGCGCGCTGCGCCGCGGACGAAGGTCGTCTTGCCCGAGCCGAGCTCGCCCGAGACGGTGACGAGGTCGCCGGGCCTGAGCTCCCGGGCGAGCCGGGCGGCGACCGCCTCCGTCTCCTCGGGAGACGAGGTCTCGAGCTGCATGGGGGCAGGTTAGAAGAGGCCCAGCTGGACGGCGTCGGGCTCGGCCGCGCGGGGCGCGTCGAACGCGGGCAGGACGAGCGGGGGGACCTCCGGCACGGCCTCCGGGGCCGCGCGGCCGAGCAGCTCGGGCAGGCGGGCGAAGTCGGCCTCGAGCACCTTCAGCATCGCCGGCGTGTAGAGCGCCGCGGCCGGGTGGTAGAGCGGGTAGAGGAGCACGCGGCGGCCGCCGAGGGTGGCGTCCTGCTCCTGGCCGTGGACGCGCGTGATCCCGAGCGGCTTGCCCGAGAGCAGCTTCGTCGCGAAGTTCCCGAGCGTCGCGACGACCTTCGGCTCGATGTGCTCGATCTGCCGGAACAGGTGTCCCTCGCAGGCCTGGATCTCGTCCGGCTGGGGGTCCCGGTTGCCCGGAGGGCGGCAGTTGTGGACGACGCCGCCCGCGGTGACGAAGTTATGCGTCTCCTCGACGTCGATGCAGAAGAAGGTCGTATCCGTTCGGGGCTCATCGGTGACGTCCCTTACCTCGACCTCGTCGTACATCACCGTCGCCGGACCGGGCGTGAACCGATGACCGTCGTAAGGAATCCCTTCGATGTGATCCGGATGAAGCTTGTAGCGCATCGCCGGCGGCACATACGGGGCGATCCGTGCGGATAGGGCCTTCGTTGTCGGGGCATCGAAGTAAAGCCTCCCGCGAAGCGCCTTGGCCGGAAGACCAAGGCGAAGAAGGCCTTGCTGGAGGATGCGGAGGTCAGCCTCCGGAAAGCAATTCGTGCTGATTTCTGCGAGCGCCCTTCGGCCATCGTGCCGGACACGCATGTACCCGTCGTCCATGAACCAGATAGCGAGCATCCGGTCGTTGAGGCGGGTGGCAATCCACGGTGGAACGCGCTTTGTGGGCCCATAGAACTCCCGCCGGAGAATTCCGAGCGCCCGGTGCGCTCGGGTGCGTGCCTGAACGACGACGTGTCCGGGGGCCTCTCCAGCGGTCGCGGCGACCTTCAACTCCTCGAATACGGGGTTCAGCTCGGAGAGGAGCTTCGCCTTCCACAGTGCGTATGGATCCTGCGCTTCCATGTGGGTGAAGGAGAGGTGAGCGCTCGCCTTGCTGATGTGTCCGTCGCCCAGCACGGTCCCGCAGACGACGTCCTCCGCAAGGTCGCTCAAGCCTTGTCCCGTTGCGACTCGATCTCCTCTCTCGAGCTCGTCCACGCGGACGTAGCCTCGTTCGGTGAGGAGGGGATGGTCGCCGGTGAGCTGCACACTCACGCGCGCCGACCCGACGTTCTTCGCGGACCGGTAGGTCACCGAATAGACACGCCGAGCGCCCAGCGGAGTCGCGTGCCAACCGATGACGCGGCGCCGAACCAGGCGGCCGTCCGAGTCGACCGACATCACGTCGCCGTCGTAGCGGAAGCGGACAAGCCTTCCGATCCGTTCCCAAGACCCGTCGCCGAGCTGAACCGGAGCATCGTACCCCAAGCACTTGAGGACGTTGGCGATGTACACCTCCTCCCGGCGCAACCCGATCCCCGCGAGCAGCCGCTCCAGCAGTTTCCCCGCCTGGCCGACGAACGGCACGCCCTGCTGGTCCTCGTGGAAGCCGGGCGCCTCGCCGACGAACAGCAGATCCGCGTCGGCTGCGCCCGAGCCGAAGACGACCTGCGTCCGTCCCTCCGAGAGCCGGCACTTCGTGCAGCCGGTCACCTCGGAGTGCAGGACGGCGAGCGAGCTCACGGGCGGTGAGTCTAGGCGTCGCCCCGGACGCTAGTGGCCGCAGCCGCAGCTTCCGCCGCAGCAGCCGCCGCCGAAGCTCGGCTGCTCGGGTGGACCGTGCGCCGCGAACACCGACAGCTGCTTGCGCACGTCCGCGGAGCCGCAGTCGGGGCAGTCGGCCGACTCCCCCAGACGCACGAGCTCCTCGAAGTGCGACTCGCACTGCATGCAGACGAACTCGTAGATCGGCATCGGCGCCAGTCTACTCGTCGGCGCGCTCGAGCAGGCCTAGCCGCCGCGCGAGCCAGGGCTTGGTCGTGGACTGGACGAGCAGCGTCGCGACCGCCGCAGTGCCACCACGACCACCACGAGCTCCGCGTGCGGCACGCCGCGCGCCACGAGCAGCCCGGCAAGCGCCGCGGGGACGATCCCCGTCTCCCGCGTCCATGCGATGAGGATCACCTCCTCCCGCGTCCAGCGTGCGCGCCGGTCGAGCAGAAGCGACGCCGCCACGACGAGCGGGCGCGCGACGAAGATGAGGCTCGCCACGACCGCGATCGCCGGCAGCGCCTCCCGCCGGATCTCGCCGAAGGGGAGGTTCGCTCCCAGGACGACGAAGACGAGGAGCGCGAGCACGAGCCCGAAGAGGATCCCGAGCCCCGTCGAGCTGCCGAGGTCGACGAGGAAGTCCAGGGCCGGGTCGCCGAGGGAGGTCTCGGCGCCGGCGACGCCCGCGGCCAGGGCGAGGGTGACGGCGCGCACGAGCGTGCGGAGCTCGCGCGCATGCCGTGCATGCGAAGCCCAGCTCGATCATGTTGCCGTCGATCAGGCCGGCGATGAAGGCGCCGAGGTTACCCGCGCGACAAGCCGACGCCCACGACGAGGGCGATCGTGCCGATCACTCGTCGACGGACACGGCGTGTGACTCTCGCCCAGCTAGACTGCGCCTGCCCGGTATCCACTACGGAACTGGAGCTTCCGACGTTCGAATCGATCCAGGTCATCGGCGCGGGCCGCGTCGGCTCCGCGATCGCCGCCCGGCTGCGCGAGCGGGGCGTCCCCCTCGTGGAGGACGGTGCCGAGCTCATGCTCCTCTGCGTCTCGGACGTCGCGATCGCGGACGTCGCGCGCGCGCTCGCCCCCGGCCCGTGGGTCGCCCACGTGAGCGGCGCCACGCCGCTCGCCGCACTCGACCCGCACGAGCGCCGGTTCGGCCTTCATCCGCTCCAGACGTTCACGCGCTCGCGCGGCCCCGAGCAGCTCGACGGAGCCTGGGCGGCGGTGACCGCCGAGGGGGCCGAGGCTCGCGACCGCGGCTTCGAGCTCGCGGGCGCGCTCGGGCTGCGGCCGTTCGAGCTGGACGACTCCGCCCGCGTCCTCTACCACGCCGGCGCAGCGGTGGCGTCGAACTACCTCGTGACGCTGCACCGCGCCGCCTCGGACCTGCTCGACGCGGCCGGTGCGCCGCCCGAGGCGCTCGGCCCGCTCATGAGCCGGACGATCGAGAACGGCTTCGAGCTGACCGGGCCGATCGCCCGCGGCGACTGGGAGACCGTCGAGCGACACCGGCGCGCGATCCGTGCGGCTCGGCCGCAGTACGAGCTGCTCTACGACGTGCTCGCGGAGGCAACGGCCAGATGAAGATGGCACGCACGATCGCAGAGCTCCAGGCCGCACGTCCCTCGGGCGAGATCGGCCTCGTCCCGACCATGGGCGCCTACCACGCCGGCCACGTCGCCCTGTTCGAGGCCGCTCGGGCGGAGAACGACGCCGTCGTCGCCAGCCTGTTCGTCAACCCGGCGCAGTTCGCCGAGGGCGAGGACTTCGCTCTCTACCCCCGCGACCGGGAGCGGGACTCCTGCATCGCCGCGGAGTCCGGGGTCGACGTGCTCTTCGCCCCCGACGCGTCCGAGCTGTACCCGTCCGGCTACCAGACGTGGGTCGACGTCGAGGAGCTGTCGCGGCCGCTCGAGGGCGCGTTCCGGCCGGGCCACTTCCGGGCCGTCGCGACCGTCTGCCTGAAGCTGTTCAACCTCGTCCGCCCGGCGCGCGCCTACTTCGGCCAGAAGGACGCGCAGCAGGTCGCCGTCGTCGGCCGGCTGGTGCGCGACCTCCACCTGCCCCTGGAGCTCCACGTCGTCCCGACCGTGCGCGACGACGACGGGCTCGCGCTGTCGTCCCGCAACGTCTTCCTCTCGGCCGACGAGCGAGAGCGAGCTCTGGCCCTGCCCCGCGCCCTGGCGGCACGCGATCGCAGCCTGCTCGACGGGCTCGACGTCGACTACTTCGAGGAAGCCGACCTCGACGGCATGCACGTCCTCGCCGCCGCCGTCCGCGTCGGCTCGACCCGCCTGATCGACAACGTCCCCCTGGAAGGAGACCCGAGATGACCCCGCGCTACGCCGCCCCGCGGCAGACGAAGCTGACCATCCCCGAGCTGGCCGAGCTGAAGCACAGCGGCCGGAGGATCGTCATGGTGACGGCCTACGACGCCCCCGGCGGGCGGCTCGCCGACGCAGCGGGGGTCGACGTCGTCCTCGTCGGCGACTCCGCCGCGATGACCGTCCTCGGCCACGAGTCGACGGTGCCGGCGACGATGGAGGAGCTGATCGTGCTCACCCGGGCGGTGACCCGGGGCGCGACGCGGCCGCTCGTCGTGGCCGACCTGCCGTTCGGCTCCTTCCAGGTCTCCGACGAGTCCGCGCTCGAGAACGCGATCCGATTCGTCAAGGAGGCGGAAGCGGACGCGGTCAAGCTCGAGGGCGCGGGGCGCTCGCTGTCCCGCGTGGCGGCGATCGTCGGCGCGGGCATCTCGGTGATGGGACACATCGGCCTCACCCCGCAGTCCGCGACGGCGCTCGGCGGCTTCAAGGCCCAGGGGCGTACCGCCGAGAAGGCCCTGCAGCTGCTCGCCGACGCGCGGGCGCTCGAGGCGGCCGGCTGCTTCTCGCTCGTGCTCGAGGCCGTGCCCGCCCCGGTCGCCGCCCGGATGACGCGGGAGCTCTCGATCCCGACGATCGGGATCGGCGCCGGAGCTGCTTGCGACGGGCAGGTGCTCGTCTGGCACGACCTGCTCGGCCTCTACGAGGGCCGGTCGCCACGGTTCGTCAAGCGCTACGCCGACCTCGCCGGCGAGATCCAGCGCGCGCTCGAGGCCTACGCCAAGGATGTGCGCGCCGGCTCGTTCCCGGAGGAGCAGCACACGTACTCGATCCCGGACGAGGAGCTGGCGCTCTTCGAGGCCGCGCTACAGGAGTCCGTGCACCCGCGCGAGGACTAGCGCCGGGACCACGAGCGGGAGCGCCGCCGCGGCGAGCGTCCGCCGCCAGGACCACGCGTGCAACGTGCGCAGGCCGACGACGAGCAGCGCGGAGGCCCAGACGAGAACGAGCGCGCGGACGAGGTCGAGCCCGCCGCCCTCCTCCGCCGCGAGCGCCAGAGCCCAGATCGGGAGCGAGGCCGCGAGCGGCACGACCGAGTAGGCGAGCAGGTGGCGCGCGTGCCGGTAGCGCCACGTCGAGCCGACCGCCCAGCCGCCGGCGAAGACCAGCGCCCCGACGACGAAATAGAGCGTGAAGCCCTCGAGCGCACCGCCGAGGAACGCCCAGAGGGCGACCTCGACCTCGTCGAGCCCCTCGTCCTCGACGAGCGTCCCGGCGAAGGTGGTGGCGAGCACGCCCGCGATACCGGCCAGGACCACGATCGCGACCACCGGCTCCTGACGGGCCTGGGCCTCCTCGTGCGAGTCGTCCCGCAGCTCCTCGAAGACCGGGATCGGCCTGACGAGCACGAGCCCCGCGCGGGTCCACCAGAGCCGTTCGGACACGGCCACTACCATAGGACGCGGTGGACGACGGCCTCACGGGAAACGTCAACGCCACGGCTCCCTTCGGCGGCCTGCTGGGGATCGAGTGGCTCTCCGCAGGCCCCGACGAGGTGACCGCACGCCTCGCCTGGGACGAGAGCCGGTGCACCGTCGGGGGCGTCCTCCACGGCGGGGCGCTGATGGGTCTCGCCGACTCCGCGGGCGGCCTGCTCGCCTTCCTGAACCTCCCGGAGGGAGCGACCGGCACGGCCACGATCGAGTCGAAGACGAACTTCTTCGCGGCCGTCCGCGGCGGTCAGGTCCAGGCGACGGCGCGGCCGTTGCACAAGGGGAAGCGGACGATCGTCGTCGACACGGACCTCCGGGACGACGAGGGCCGGCTCGTCGCGCGCGTCACCCAGACCCAGGCGGTGCTGAACTGAGCCTCGAGCAGGAGCTGCTCGCGCTCGAGGAGCGCTTCTGGGTCGCCGACGGGCGCACGGAGCTCCTGCGCGAGCGACTCGCCGGCGACGCGGTCTTCGTCTTCCCGGAGGGCGTCCTCGACGACGCCGCGATCATCGACTCGCTCGAGGAGGAGCCGCCCTGGACCGCGGTGCGGATCGAGGGCTGCGACCTCGTCCATCTGCGGGACTCCGCGGCGGTGCTCACCTACCGGGCCCAGGCATCGGGAGACGGGCGGAGCTCCTCGGTCTACGCGGCGAGTGTCTGGATCGAGGACGACGACGGCGTGTGGCGGCTCGCGTTCCACCAGGAGACCCCGATCCCGCCGTGAACGGCGAGTGGATCGACATCGTCGCGGATTCGCGCGAGCAGGCCGACCGCCTGGCCGTGGCACTGCGGGAGGAGTTCGACGCCGAGATCGTCACCGACGGGGAGCACGTCGTCCGGGTCACTCCGGACAGCGAGACAACCGCCAAGCTCGTCAACCTCTTCCACTCGATCGGCACGTGGCTCGGCGGCTGTGGGCTCGCGTCCTGCGACGTCCGCTTCGGCGACCGCAGCCTGACCCTGCTCGCTCCGAGCGGCGACCAGCCCGGCGACCCGACCGAGTTCCTGCTGGAGCGGACGCGTCAGCTGGAGACCGCGCTCACGTCCCGGATCGTCATCGAGCAGGCGAAGGGCGTGCTCGCCGAAAGACACGGCATCGGCGTCGACGAGGCGTTCGAGCGGCTCCGGCGCGCCTCCCGCGACGCCGGCCGCAAGATCCACGACGTCGCGGGAGAGGTCGTCGGACGGCCGGCTGTCAGCTGATCCCGCGAATCTGTGCGACACTGACGGCACCAGCGATTCCGTATCCGTGCCCAGTCCCCGTCCGCTTGCCGAATCGTTCCCTGGCGAACGATCTGGAGGCGAGATGCACGACCAATCGGCGCTCGGCATCAGCGCACCCACCCGCGAGCATGCCGACCGGCTCGCGAACGCACTCGACGAGGAGTTCCTCGTCGAAGTCGTGCCCGGCGGCAGCTACACCGTGCGGGTCACTCCGATCGGCGGGGAAACCGAGAAGCTCGTCACGCTCTTCAATGCGATCGGCCGGTGGCTCAGCGAGGGCGGGCTCGCATCGTGTGACGTCAAGTACGGGCAGCGCGGCCTGACGATCCTCCCGGCGACCGCCGATAACCTGGGCGATCCGACCGCGTTCCTGATCGAGCGCGCGCGGCAGCTGGAGCACGCGCTCGCGTCTCGCGTCGTCATCGAGCAGGCGAAGGGACTGCTCGCCGAGCGGCACGGCCTCACCGTCGACGAAGCGTTCGAGCGGCTGCGCCACAAGGCTCGTAGCTCACGGCGCCGCATCCACGAGCTCGCCGCGGAGGTCATCCGCGGGGAAGCGCACGTCTAGGCGGCGGCCGCCGCCGCCGGCAGCACCTCCCGGAGGAACCGCCCCGTGAAGGACTCCTCGACCTCGGCGACCTGCTCGGGCGTCCCCGCCGCGACGAGCTCCCCGCCGGCCTCGCCGCCTTCGGGGCCGAGGTCGACGACCCAGTCCGCCTGCTTGATCACGTCGAGGTTGTGCTCGATCACGAGCACCGTGTTCCCCGAGTCGACCAGGCGCTGGAGCACCTCGAGCAGCTTCTCGATGTCCGCGAAATGGAGGCCCGTGGTCGGCTCGTCGAGGATGTAGAGCGTCCGCCCCGTGGCCACCTTCGACAGCTCGGCGGCCAGCTTCACACGCTGCGCCTCGCCGCCGGAGAGCGTCGTCGCCGGCTGCCCGAGCTTGATGTAGTCGAGCCCGACGTCGTGCAGCGTCTGGAGCCGCCGGCGGATCTTCGGGATCTTGGCGAAGAAGGA
>JACVRU010000023.1 GCA_014534295.1 Thermoleophilia bacterium
ATCGCGCGGGCGACCTCCTCCGCGTCGAGGCCGCGCGGCGTCGCCTCGAGCAGGACGTGGGTCGAGTCGCGCAGGATCGTCCACGAGCTCGCGAACACGAGCAGCGCGATCAGGACGCCCACGAGCGGGTCCGCGTGGGCCCAGCCGGTGACGAGGATCGCGAGGCCGGCGGCGATTACCCCGACCGAGCCGGCGAGGTCGGCGAGCACGTGCCGCAGCGCCGCCCGCACGTTCAGGCTCTCCGAGCCTCGCCGGTTGAGGATCGCGGCGGCTGCGACGTTCACCGCCAGGCCGAGCCCGCCGACGGCCAGCATCCAGCCGCCGAGCGGCTCGCCCGGGTCGCCGAAGCGGCGGGCGGCCTCGACGAGGATCCAGACCGCGACGGCGACGAGAGCGAGGCCGTTCGCGAGGGCGGCGAGGATCTCGGCGCGGCGGTAGCCGAAGCTGCGGGAAGGCGTGGCGGGCCGCTGGGCGATCCACGCCGCGAACAGCGCGAGCCCGAGCGTGCCCGCGTCGGAGAGCATGTGGCCCGCGTCCGCGAGCAGGGCCAGCGAGTCCGCGAGCAGCCCGGCGGCGACTTCCACGCCCATGAAGGCGGCGACGAGCGCGAGCGCGCCGGCGAGCGCCCGGCGGTCCCCCTGCCTCCGCCCGTGCTCGTGCAACGTCCTAGGGGACTTCGACCCGCTCCATGACGGCGTCCTCGCTCGGCTTGTCGTGCTCGTCGCGGGGCAGCGCCGAGATGCGGTCGACGACCTCCATGCCGTCAGTGACGCGGCCGAACACGGTGTGCTTGCCGTCGAGCCAGGGGCAGGCGTCGGCGGTGACGACGAAGAACTGGCTGCCGTTCGTGTTCGGACCCGCGTTCGCCATCGCCAGCGCGCCGCGGACGACGGAGTGGTCGTTGAACTCGTCCTCGAACTGGTAGCCCGGTCCGCCCGAGCCCGTGCCGGTCGGGTCGCCGCCCTGGATCATGAAGTCCGGGATCACCCGGTGGAACGTGACGCCGTCGTAGAAGCCGTCCCGGGCGAGCTTGCGGAAGTTCTCGACCGTCTTGGGCGCATCTTCGTCGAACAGCTCGACCTCGATCGCGCCGTGGTTCGTATGGATCATCGCTGTGCTCATGGGAAGGACCGTATCCATTTCGTGACGGGGTCAGAGCCCGTCCCGAAACGGGAGCGAATCTGAGCCGTCACAGTTACGACACGGAGTCTGACCCGGCACGTGGCAGCCCGGGACGCGGCTCTCCCCGGCCGAACCAGATCTCGCGCGCACGTCCATCGGGTAACGTCGAGCCCCTGCCTGGGGAGACGATCGATGGCGACCAGCCGCGAGTCCCGGGCGCGCCTCGAGCGCGCCAAGGCCCGGCTCGACCGCCTCGACGCCTACCCGCGGCCGGTGCGGCTCGACGGCGTGCGCGTGCTCACCGTGCCGTGGCTCTTTTGGCTCCCCTACCTGCGCCGGTTCCAGGGCTACGCGCTGTGGAAGACGATCCTGCTGCGACGCCCGCTCGCGGAGACCTCCGACGACCTGCTCACCCATGAGCTCTGCCACGTCTGGCAGGCCCAGCACCGCCGCTGGCACCAGCTCTGGGCGTGGGCGACGACGACGTACGAGCGGAACCCGTACGAAGTCGAGGCGCGGCGGGCGGTGGCGGCGACCCGGAACTAGCTTCCGGGCTTCACGACCATCAGGAAGACGATCACGAGCAGCACCGCGAGCAGGCCGCGGGAGAGCCAGACAAGATTGCGCAGCCGCAGCGCGAGCCCGGGGCTCGGCCCGGAGGCCGCGAGCTCGGCGCCGGCACGGCCCATCGCGCGGCCGAGGAAGCCGAAGGCCACGAGGGCCACGAGCGCCCAGAGCGCGAGCCCCGCCGAGATGAAGGGCTCGCCCCAGTCCCAGTCGCGCGTGGCGACCAGGCCGAACCCGGAGGCGAGCACGAGCAGGGCGGCCGGGAGGAAGACCCGCATGACCGTGAAGGAGACGTTCTGGGCGAAGAACGCCGTCTTCGCGGGATCGGCGGCCCGCTTCGTGAGGATCCCGAACACCTGGATCGCCGCCGCTCCGCCGATCCAGACGATCGCGCCGGTGATGTGGAGGAAGAGCCAGAGCTCGAACCAGCTCACGAGGAAGACACTAGTCCGGCACCAGGACGGCACGATCCCGGCACAGAGGAGGCGCTAGCGTCGTCGAGATGTGGCGGTGGATCGCGCTGGCGCTGCTTTCCGCGGCGGCGCTGGTCGCAGTGCTCGCGCTGCGGGCGGGCCACGAGCGCGGCACGGTCGCACTCGTGCGCGACGGCGACACGGTGGAGCTCGCCGGCGGCGACGTCCGTGCGCCTCGTCCAGATCGACGCGCCGGAGCTCTCGCAGGCCGAGTGCTACGCGGCCGAGGCGCGCGCCGAGCTGCGAGCGCTGCTCCCGGCGGGCACGCCCGTGCGGGTCGTCGAGGACGGGCGGCTCGACCACACCGACCGGTTCGGGCGACGGCTCGCGTACGTCTTCCGGGGCAACCGGCTCGTCAACCGGGAGCTCGTCGAGCGGGGGGCGGCGAGCGTCTGGTTCTTCCGCGGGCGGCGAGGCGGGCACGCGGAGGAGCTGCTCGCGGCGGCTCTAGCCGCCCGGACCGCCGGCGCCGGGCTGTGGGGAGCCTGCCCCGGCACGAGGCTCGACCCGTCGGCGCCGGTGGCAAGCGGCGCCGGCTAGCGGCCTCGTGTCGCGGCGCGTCCTCGACCCACCCGACGTAGCCGCAGAGCACGCACACGGGCCGGTCGAGACCCTGCGTCGCCGTCCTCCGGGACGATCCGGAGGGTGTCGCACGAGCGGCAGCGGACGACGAACGACAGCGACGAAGTCGGTTGCGGCGAGACAAGCATCGCCGAACTGTGGTCGGCGGAGACGGGGCCGCCATCCGTGTTTTCCCGCAGGCATCGATGCGTCGGTTCAGTCGGCGGTCCGGCGTTCGGGCAGCTGCCCCCGAATCCCCCGTTTGGGGTAGGCCGTTCGCCCCACCGCGGCCGATACACCTAGAACGGGACTTGCCGTGGTTCGCCCGCTCCCTGGCGACGCAAGCGGGGGATTTGGGGGGTGCCGCAGCCCTCTCCCCGGCCACGGTCGTCCCGATTGCCAGCTACGAGCGCATGACCGCGCGCTCCGGGCAGACCGGCACGCGCTCCACCCGGCTCATCCTGGTTGGTTCACATGGGACTTGAGTCCGTCCAGCCGAAGGTTCAGCATGCGAAGGAATGGGCCGGGTTAGCGGCGTCTGCGGCGGAGTCCTCTCCCCCACCGCTGCATACTCCCCGCCGCGCCCGGCCCAGTCTCCTATTCGGCTGTAGGAGCCTCTGGGTTTAGGCCCCCGGGGGCGCGAGCTTGCCGCCCATCGCGGGCAGGGCACCAAGGCCTCCCTCGGCGAGTGAGCGGTGACGGGATCGCCTCGCTTTGGCGAGTGGGCAGAACCGAACATTGCGAAAACCGCCTTCTGGCGGCTGAGTCGCTAGCCATCGAGTGACTTCCACTTGGACCAAACGCTCTCTAGGATCCTCCGATGCCCTCCTCGACGTGGTGGTTGCGGATAGAGCCGCTGATGGGTGTCGCCGCCGTCGTCCTCTGGGCGATTTCTTGGGAGCTCTGGTCGGCCGGCGACAAGCCCGGTGGCGACTATCAGACCGCGGAGATTGTCAGCTGGTTCGACGATGCCCGCTGGACGATTATTGGTGGTGCTGCCCTCTTCGCCCTTGGAACGGGCGCGTTCATCTGGTTCCTTGCCTGTCTGCGCGATGCGCTCGCCGTCGGCGGCTGGGCGGATCGCCTGGCCCGCATCGCATTCGGCTCTGGTGTTGCGGCCGCGGCGCTTCTCGCCTGTTCGTTCGCTCCATCCGTGGCCGGCGCCGGAACATTCGCGTTTGGCGATCAGCGAGGTATCTCACCCGATGCGGCCGAAGCACTGTACGCGCTCACCGACGGGTTCGTCGTCCTCGCCGAGTTCGTCGCTGTCGGCTTGTTCCTTGCCGCTGGCCTGGTCGCTCTTCGCCGTCGGGTCCTTCCGACGTGGCTGGCGATCGTCACGCTCCTCCTCGCTGCCCTGCTCCTTGTACTTCCGATCGGGTTCGTCGGCCTCATCTTCCTCACGCCTGTCTGGACGATCATCGTCGCGATCGTCCTCGCAAGTCGTATCTCTGAGACGGTGGCGGCTCCTTCGACCTGAGTCTCCATCGAGCCAGTCGAATCGCATGGCGAGGTTGGGGCGCGGCGAGTCGGCCCAAGCCGACACGCAGACGGATGGACGCCGCTCCGCTGCCCTGGTGGGAGCACCACGCGGAATCGCGCGGCGCGCCCACGTACACGTCCTCACGTCTGCGGTTTGCGCAATGTCAGTAATGGGCGGTGACGGGATCGAACCGCCGACCTCCTGCGTGTAAGGCAGGCGCTCTCCCAGCTGAGCTAACCGCCCATACCCCCGACGGGATTCGAACCCGTGCTGCCACCTTGAAAGGGTGGAGACCTGGACCGCTAGTCGACGGGGGCGTCCCCGGAGGATAGCCAGCCCCGCTCCCGTTCCCAGGCCGCCAGCACTTCCTCGACGTAGCGCCGCTGCGGTTCGGAGAAGTCGGCGGCCCAGCCGGCGAGGAGCCTGCGCACCTCCGCCGGGTCGTCGTTGGCGACCGCGGCCTCCAGCCGCTCGCGCACGGCGATCGGCTCCCGCAGCTGGCGCCGCAGCCACCGGAGCAGGCTGACGCGGGCAGGATCGGCCACGAGGGAACGCTACTCTGCGCGCGGCGGGCCGGTAGCTCAGCTGGCAGAGCAGGGGACTTTTAATCCCAAGGCCGGAGGTTCGAATCCTCCCCGGCCCATCGCACGCAGGCGATACCTGATATCGCACGGGTGCTATAGTCGGGCTCGTGCCCCGCGTGCACCGCAGACGGCTCGGCGCGCTCGACCGGCTTCGCGAGCGCCTCGACCACGCTGGGCCCGACTCGGAGCTCTACGCTGCGATCGCCCGCCAGGTGACCGAGCAGCGAATCACGCGCGACCTCTCCCAGCGGGAGCTCGCGGAGCTCTGCGGCACGACGCAGTCTGCGATCGCCCGCTTCGAAGCCGCGGAGCGGCCGCCGCGGCTCGACACGCTGCTCCGCGTCGCGCGCGCGCTCGACTGCGAGCTCGAGGTGCGGCTACGGCCGCGGACCCGGACGCGAAGGAGGGGCGATGGCGACGACGCGGGTTGAGATCGAGGACATCGAGTCGACGAAGAGCGAGAAGTTCCTCGCCGTCGTGCTCGCAGCCTTCCTCCTCGTCGGCGGGATCTGGTTCTACGCCAAGAGCGACGACTGGGTGCGAGACGCAATCGACGTCCCGGCGGCCACGTCGGCTGAGCAGGCCGCCTTGGAAGCATCCGAGGCCGCCTTCTCGGCCCTCAACGCGGCCCAGGAGCGCCACGCGCAGACGCTCAACGAGCTCGAACTCGCCCGGGAGGCGTATCGAACGGCGCTCGACGCCGGCCGGCGCGCGCCCGCGCTCGAGCGGGAGTACGAGCGCGCCCGGGCGCGGCTCCGAGCGGCCGAGCGCGAGGAGGAGCGCGCGTTCGGCGCCTGGCAGGCGACGCAGGCGGCCGCCAACGAGGCCGCGCAGCAGCACGGCGAGCGGGTGCGCGCCGCGCAGGACCGGCGCGCGTGGGTCGCCGCGCTGATCCGGCTCGGCTTCGTGGCGCTCTGGCTCCTCGCCTCCTTCCGGCTGCTCTCCGTGCTGCGCGGCCGCGACTCCCGCTACCTCCCGCTCGCCTTCGCGGCGATCGGTACCGCCGCGCTGCTCGCGCTCGTCTTCGCCGGCGACTACGTCACCGACTACGTCGACCCGCTCGACCTCGGCCCGCTCCTGCTCTCGCTGGTGGGAGCGGCGGCCACGCTGGTCGCGTTCGCCGCGCTCCAGCGGTACCTCGCGCGGCGCGTCCCCGTCCGACGCGTGCGCAAGGCGGAATGCCCCTTCTGCGGCTATCCCGTCCGCGGCGCCGGTCCCCACTGCGAGGGGTGCGGGCGCGAGGTCGTGGGCGAGTGCTCGACCTGCGGCCGGCCCCGACGGGTCGGCACCGCGCGCTGCTCGGCCTGCGGGTCTCCCTAGAACGCGAGCAGAAGCAGCAGCACTAGCGCGACCGCGACGAGCACGAGCGTCGCGGGTACCGCGGCGGCCGAAAGGAGCAGGAACGGGACGCTCACCAGCGGCAGCGCGCCCGCGTGCGGGCCGAGCAGCTCGCGCGCCCCGCCCGCGACACGCGTCAACCGCCAGAGGAGGAACGGCAGCCGCGTGACGCGCGTGCCCCTCGCCGCCCGAATCGCCTCCGACATGGCACGCAGCTCGGCCGCCCGGTCGCGAGCCTGGCCCGGCGTCGCGCGGACGCGGGCCGGCAGGGCGGCGAGCGACGCCAGCGCTGCGGCCAGGACGAACAGCACCACCCCGGGCGCAGCCGCGAGCGCGATGCCCAGGACGGTGAGCGCCCAGCCGCCAGCGTCTGCCGGCGCGCCGTCGCGGAAGAGGAAGACTGCGACCACCGCCGCGGCAGCCCCCGCGACGACCGCGAGGGTGCGAACGGCGCGACCCGCGCCGCCGACCGCCCGCGTGACGCCGTCGATCAGCGCCGTTCCTCGAGCGGCCAGATCACGACGTCTTGCCGCTCCGCGTAGTGACAGAGCGGCTCGCCCGCGAGTTCGACGTCCGCCGGCGGCATCGTGTTGAGCTCGAGCTCCGCCTCGGCCTCCTGGAGGGGCCACGGCGGATGGTGGATCTCCGCGAGCGCGGGCCCGTGAGTCCACAGGCAGTAGCGCTCCGTCAGGAAGTGCTCGAGCGTGCCCGGCTCGGCCTGGAACACGTCGCCGGTCGGCCGGTAGCGCGCTTCGAAGACGTGACCCTCACGGCCGGACGAGTACTCGATCCAGCCGTCGCGGCGCGCCGCCCGCATCCGCGCGTGGTGGTACGGGAGCCGGTACGTGCGCCTCGCGGCAGCCACGGCCCAGCGACTGTCTGCGTCGAGGCTGAAGAACCAGATCCCGGGCCGGTCGCCCCTCCGCACGTAGGTACGCACGTTCAGCTCCGGGAACGACGAGAGCCCCGGGACCGGGAGCGTCCCCCGCAGGCGCAGCCCGACGAGCCGGAACGGGGTGATGCCGAGCCACGCGGAGCCGTCGAACGTCTCGAGCTCGACGCCGTCGGCGAGGTGCGGCCGGAGTTGCGCCCCGTCCACGCGCCAATGGGCGAAGAGCAGCTGCTCCCAGGTCTGTCCCTGGAGCCACGGCCGCTCGGGCGGAGGCCAAGAGCGGTGGGCCGTCTCCTGGAGCGCGGCCGCCTGGCGCGCGAAGCTCGCGGTCATCCGACCTCGTTTCCCGTTCACGCCGGGTTTAGACTCCGCGCATGCGTCTCCGCAAGGACGCGAAGATCGAGCTCCTCAAGCGGGTGCCGCTCTTCTCGCAGTGCTCGAAGCAGGAGCTGGCCTCCGTGGCCGCCGTCGCCGACGAGACTGACCTCGGCGAGGGAACGGAGCTCACGAAGCAGGGCCGACCGGGCCGCGAGTTCGTCGTGCTCATCGAGGGCGAGGCGGAGGTCCGCAAGAACGGACGCAAGGTGGCCGCGCTCGGCGACGGCGACTTCTTCGGCGAGATCGCGCTCGTGACGAGTCGCCCACGTACCGCGACCGTCGTCGCGAAGACACCGGTCCGCGTCCTCGTGATCACCGACCGCGCCTTCCGGTCGCTGGTCGAACGCTCGCCGAGCATCCAGGGAAAGGTGCTGAAAGCGCTGGCGGAGCGCCTCGCCAGTGACGATCTCTAGCGTCGTCCACCCAGGCTCGTAGACTCCCGCGCCGTGATCCGGAACGCCCCGTTCAGCGGGGAGACGATCCAGGTCGGCGCGCTGGACTCGTACGCGGCGCTGTGCGCCGCCTGCTACGAGCCGGGGCTCGCGACGCTGGCCGCTTCCGCGTAGCTAACGTCGGGCCGTGCGACCGAACTCGATCGAGGCCGAGGGCCTCGCCAAGCAGTTCCGCAAAGGCCCCCGCGCCGTCGACGGCATCGACCTGCACGTCTCCCCCGGCGAGATCTACGGCTTCCTCGGCCCGAACGGCGCCGGCAAGTCGACCACCGTCCACATGCTGACGACGCTCCTGCCGCCGACCGCCGGCACGGGGCGAGTGGCCGGGTACGACATCGTCCGCGAGGGAGCGAGGGTGCGCGCGGCGATCGGCGCCGCCCTCCAGGAGGCCGCCCTCGACCCGCTCCTCACCGGCCGCGATCACCTGCGGCTCCAGATGGCCCTGCACGGGATCCCCCGCCGCGAGCGCTCGGAGCGGGCCGACGAGCTGCTGGTCCGCGTCGGCCTCACCGGCGCGGCCGACCGGAAGGTCGGCGGCTACTCGGGCGGGATGAAGCGGCGCCTCGACCTCGCGCTGGCGCTCGTCCATCGGCCGCGGATCCTCTTCCTCGACGAGCCGACGACCGGGCTCGACCCGCAGAGCCGCGCTGCGCTCTGGGACGAGGTCGGCCGCCTGGCGAGCGACGGCGTCACGGTCTTCCTGACGACGCAGTACCTCGAGGAGGCGGACGTCCTCGCCGACCGGGTCGGGATCATCGACCACGGCCGCATCGTCGCCGAGGGGACGCCGGCCGCGCTCAAGGGCGAGATCGGCCGGCCGACCGTCGAGGTCGTCCCGGCCGATCCGGATCAGCGCGGCGCTGTCGCCGACGTGCTCGCCCGCTTCGGCGAGCCCTCGCAGGCGTCGCCGGACGGCGTGGCCGTCCGCATCGACGGCGAGGCCGAGCTGGCGCCGATCGTCCGCGCGCTCGACGCCGAGGACCTGCACGTCGCGCAACTCCAGCTGCACGCGCCGACGCTCGACGACGTCTTTCTCGCGAAGACGGGCCGGTCGCTGGAGGGCGCCGAGGAGCCCGAGGCGGTCGCCGCCGAGTGACGCTCCAGATCTGGTCGATCGCCCGCCGCCAGATCGTCCGGACGCTCCGGCAGCCGGCGGCCGTCTTCTTCCCCGTCGCGTTCCCACTCGCGCTGATGGCGGTGAACGCGGGCGGCCTGACGCCGGCGACGCGACTGCCCGGCTTCCCGACGGACTCCTTCTACGCATTCGCCCTCGCCGTCCCGTTCATCCAGGGTTCGCTGTTCGCGACGATGAATGCCGGCACGGACCTCGCCCGCGACATCCAGGAAGGCTTCTTCAACCGCCTCCAGCTGACGCCGCTCAATCCGGCGGCCCTGCTGCTCGGACTGCTCGGGGGCGTCGTCGCGATGGGCCTCGTCCAGGCCGTGATCTACCTCGGCGTCGGGCTGGCGATCGGCGTGGAGTTCCACGCCGGAGCGCTCGGGGTCGTGGTCCTGCTGGCGCTCGCGACCCTGATCCTGATCGGCTTCGGCGCGATCGGGGCGACGATGGCGCTCAGGACCGGCTCCGGCGAGGCGGTCCAGGGGCTCTTTCCCGCCTTGTTCGTCTTCCTCTTCATCTCGTCGATGAACATGCCCCGCGACCTGATCCCGATCGACTGGTTCCGGATCGCCGCGACCGCGAACCCGATCTCGTACCTGCTCGAGGGCGTCCGGAGCCTGATCATCACGGGCTGGGACGGCCAGGCGCTCGCGCTCGGCTTCGGCGTCGCGGCGGCCGTGACGGCGGCCGCTCTCGTCGCCGCCACCCGGTCCCTGCGGACACGGATGGAGAGGACGTGACGAGGACCTTGGCGGTCGCGGAGGGCGTGGCCTGGCGCGTGCTGCGGAACGTTTTCAAGAACCCGTCGCTGCTGGTCCCTTCGCTCGTCTTCCCGCTCTTCTTCTTCACCGCCTTCGCGGGCGGGCTCGCAGGCATCTCACGGGCGCCGGGCTTCGACTTCCCCGACGGGTACACGGCGTTCCAGTTCGTCTTCGTGCTGCTCCAGTCGGCCGCCTTCTCGGGCGTCTTCACCGGCTTCGGGATCGCGCGTGACTTCGAGCGGGGGTTCGCGAAGCGGCTGCTGATCGCGGCGCCGCGGCGGGGTGGGATCCTCCTCGGCTACGCGCTCGCCGCAATCGTGCGCTGGGCGCTCGTCGCGGTGCTGCTGACCGTCGTGGCGCTCGCCGCTGGGATGGAGGTCGGCGGCAACGGCGTCGACCTCTTCGGCCTCTACGCGCTCGCGCTGCTCGTGAACGTCGCCGGCATCCTGTGGGCGACCGGGGTGGCGATGCGGCTGCGGACGATGCAGGCCGGGCCGGTTATGCAGTTCCCCGTCTTCATCACCCTCTTCCTCGCGCCGGTGTACGTCCCGCTCTCCCTGCTCACCGGCTGGATCAAGGCGCTCGCGACCGTCAACCCGGCGACGCGCTTTCTCGAGGCCGGACGGAGCCTGCTCGCCGGCGCCCCGCACGAGGTCGCGCTCGCCTTCGGCGCCGCGCTCGGGCTCGGCCTGCTGTTCGCGCTCTGGGCGCTGCGCGGGCTCCGCTCGGCGGAGCGCGCGGGCGCGGCCTAGCCCGTCGCCCCGCGCTCGAGCAGCAGCCGCTCGAGCACCGCCGTCCGCTTCATCGCTCGCAGCTCGCCGGCAGCGATCACGTGCCGCGTCTCCGGCGTCAGCGGCACGTGCAGCGAGACGACGTCCGCCTCGGCCGGCAGCTACCGAAGCGGCAGGCCGTGGACAACGCGCATGCCCAGCGCCTCGGCGAGCCGCGCGAGCTCGCGCCCGATGCACCCGTAGCCGACGATCCCGAGCGTCTTCCCCTCGAGTCCCTCCCCGTGCAGGAAGGTCGGCGCCCAGGCCCACGGCTCCCCGCGGCGGAGCCGACGGTCGCCCTCCACCACCCGCCGCAGCAGCGCCAGGATCAGCGCGAGCGCGAGCTCGGCGGTCGCCCGCGTGAGCACGCCCGGCGTGTTGGTGACGACGACTCCGCGGGCGGCCGCCACTCGGCCCACGTCGACGTTGTCGTAGCCGACCGCGTACTGGGCGACGACGCGCAGCTGCGGGCCTGCCTCGTCGAAGAGTCCGGCGCCGACCGGGTGGGTGGGCACCGTGATCAGGCCGTCGGCCCCCGCGGGAGCGCCCACGAGCTCGAAGCAGGCCGGCAGCTCGGTCGCACGATTGGGAGACTCGCAGTCGTCGACCCGCTCGACAGGCGGGCGATGCCGCGTTAGCGAACGGTTAGAGCGCCTCCGCAGACTGCGCCGCAGATGACGGAGAACAACCTCTCTGCCCGCCTCGACCGGCTCGAGCGCCACCTTGCCCACATCCAGAGCGAGCTCGCCGACGTGCGCCGGCTCGCGACCGCCGAGGCTGCCGTGACCGCAAAGGCCCCCGAGCCGGCACCGCCACCCCCGGTCCGGCCCGAGGCGCCCGCGCCGCCGCAGCCGGCCGTGCCGCTGCTCGACCGGGCCTGGCGAGACCTCGAACGCGCCCGCTACGAGAGCGCGCTCCGGCTGGCGGCGGACGTGCTCGAGGAGGCGGAGGAGCGCGGAGACGAGGCGTCGGCGGCAGAAGTGGCCGCCTTTGCGGCTGCGGCTGTCGAGGTGGCGCCGCCGCCGCTGCGCCGCGCCGCCCGCGAGCTCGCCGCGCGCGCCGGCGCCGGCCCGGCCCGAGCGGAGCAGATCTTCGAGCCGCCCGCGCCGAGGGGGCCGTCGGCCGCGGAGCGGCTCGCCGGCTTCGTCCGCTCCGAGCTCACCGGGCCGCGTGCGTTCGCGCTCGCCGGCGGCGTGGTGACCCTGCTCGGCGTCGTCTTCCTCTTCGTGCTCGCGGCGAACCGCGGCTGGATCGGCCCGATCGCGCGCCTCTCGATCGGAGGCGCCGCGTCGCTGGCCGTGTTCTCGGCGGGGGTCGCGCTCCGCGCCCGCTTCGGCCGCCTGCAGTCGTCGCTCGCGGCCGTCGGAACGGGAGTCGCCGGCGGCTACGCGACGGTGGCGGCGGCGACGATCCTCTACGACCTCCTTTCCCGCCCGGCGGCGCTGCTCGTGGCGGCGGGAATCGCGACTGCGGGAGCTGCCCTCGGGCTGCGGTGGTCGTCCCAGGTCCTCGCCGGGCTCAGCCTCGTCGGCGCCGCCGTGGCGCCGGCCCTCGTGGCGCTGGACACCGAGATCACTGCGACCGGCACCGGCTTCGCGCTGATCGTCCTCGCCGTCGCCCTCCTTGCCGCACCTCCGCGCGGCTGGAGCTGGCTGGACATCTCCGTGGGGAGCGTCGTGCTCGCCCAGGTCGCCTGGCTCACGGCCGCCTCGCCCGCCGGCGACGCGGGCGCCCTGGGGGTCGCCGCTGCCGGCTCGCTCGTCCTGCTCGCGGGGGGAGCGGCCCGGCAGGCGCGCTTCCGCGCCGAGGGACTCGACCCGCGCGCGGCGATCCTCGTCGTGATGGGGGGCACCCTGGCCTTCGGCACGCTGAGCGGGCTGCTTCCCGACGGGCGCGACGCCGGTGCAGCCCTCGCCGCGGCGGCAGCCGTCTACGGAGCCTCGGCGCTCGCGCTCGGCCGCAGGTGGCCGGACCTCGGCTGGACCGCCGGCATCGTCGCGCTCTTCCTCGTCGGCGTCGCGACGGCGGACGTGTTCGCCGGCCGGTCGCTCACGGTCGCCTGGGCCGTGGAGGCCGCCGCGCTCGCCGCGGTCGCACGGCGCCTGCTCGAGCCGCGCTTCCAGGCCGCCGGGCTGACCTACCTCGCCGCCGGGATCACACACGCGCTGGTGATCGACCTCGCCGCCGGAGGACCGGCGAACGACATCCCCACGAGCGCCGCGCCGGGGATGCTCGCCCTGGCGGGGGCAGCCGTCGTCGGCGGGACGCTCGCGCTCGAGCGCCGGGGGAACCGTCGGGCAGTCGGCCTGCTGGCCGCGCTGGAGAGGGTGTGGGACGAACTGATGGAGGCCAGGGGCTCGCTTCGGCTGCTGCTCTGGACCGTGGCCGTCGGCGCGACCGCGCTCGGCTCGGCCGCGCTCGCCTCGGGTCGCACCCTGACCCTGACGTGGGCGGCCGCGGCGGCCGTCCTCGCCTGCCTGGCGTTCGCGTTCGGCGAGCGCCGCCTCCAGGGCGCCGGGCTCGCCTTCCTCGGCCTGGCGGCTGTCCACGCGTGGGCCGTCGAAGCGCCCCTGTCGACGCTCGCTCTTCCGCGGGAAGCAAGCGCCCTCGGCCCGGCGCCGAGCCTGGCGGCGCTGGCGGGCGCAGCAGCCGCGCTGGCCGCGACGACGCGCTTCCTCGAGCGCGGCCTCCTCGGCCCGTTGGCCGGCGGCGAGCTCCTGCTCGACGCCCTGCGGACGGCGGGTCGGGGCCTGCGCGCGCTGCTGGTCGTCGCGGCCGTCTGGCTCGTCTCGTGGACGGCGAGCCTGCTGCTCGTCGAGCTCGCCTACGACCCCGGCCAGGCGGGAGCGACCGCGCTCTGGGCCGCCGTCGGCTCGGCCGCGCTCGTGCTCGCGTCGCGGCGACGATCCCCGGGACTCCTCCTCGCCGCAACCCCGGTGGTGTTCGCCTTCGGGAAGGCGACCGGCTTCGACTGGGGCGAGCTCGGAACCGGCTCGGCCGCCGCCGCGCTGCTCGCCGCCGCGCTCGGCGTGGTCCTCGCAGGTCATCTGGCCCGTTACGCGCTCGCCGACGACCCTGCTCCGCTCGGCGCGCTCGCCCTCCTTACGGGCATCACGGCCGGAAGCTCGGCCTTCGTCGCGATCGACCGGCTCGCCCCCGACGCACCGCGGGCGGTGGGCGCCTGGGGGCTGCTCGTCGCGCTCACCTTCGCGGCGCTCGCGGCGCCTCCCTTCGCCGCGTGGCGTCGCGGGGGGTCCGAGCCCTGGCTCCGCAACCTCGCGACGATCCAGTGGCTGCTGGCGCTCGTCGCGCTCGGCGCGGCGCAGGTCCTCCTCCTCGACAGCTCGAGCCCCGGGCTCGTCGGGGTCTGGGCCCTCACCGCGGCGCTCGTCGCCACGGCCGCGGGGCCGGCCGGAGAGCCGCGGCTCTGGCTCGCGGGCCTGGCGGCGAGCGCGCTGGCAGCCCTGGTCTGCCTCGCGGCCGTGACGGAGCCGTCCTCGCTGTTCGTGGCCGAGGCGCGGCCGGGCGCCGGCCTCTGGGCGCTCGCCGCGGGCGTCGGCTCGCTCGCCTGGATCGCCGCCCGGGCGCCGGCGGCACTGTGGCCGATGCGCTCCTGGCCGGCCCTCGGCGCCGTCTGCCTGACCCTGTTCGGGCTCTCGCTGGGCGTGCTCGAGCTGGCCCAACGGATCTCCGGCGCCTCGGTGGCGACCGACTTCCAGCGCGGCCACACCGGCGTGAGCGCGCTCTGGGGAGCGCTCGCGCTCGGCCTGTTCGTGACCGGGCTCGTCCGCTCCGAGCGGGTGCCGCAGCGGATCGGGCTGACCCTGTTCGGGCTCGCGTTCGCGAAGCTGTTCCTCTACGACCTCAGCAGCCTCAGCTCCGTCACGCGGGCGCTCTCGTTCCTCGCGGTCGGCGCCATCCTGCTGACCGCCGCCTTCTTCGTCGAGCGGCTCGTTCCCGACACCTCCGACGCCCCGGCCGGGACGCGGCCGGCCGGATGAGCGGGGCCGAGCTCCAGCTCGACGCCGTCGACCTGGAGCTCGAGCAGGCGATCGCGCGCGGCGACCGCGACGCGCTCGGCAGACTGGCCGACCGGCTCGAGGCCCAGGCCGAAGCCAACGGCGGCAGCCACGGACTGCTCGTCGCGGCCGCACGGGCGCGGGCCGCGCTGGCCCGGATCGCACCTGCGGCGCCGACAGTCACCTACGCCGGCTGGGGCAGGCGCGTCGCCGGCTCGCTCATCGACTGGACTGTGATCTGGGTCGCGGTCGGGATCGCCGTCGCCGTTGCCCCCGCCGTGACCGTCCCGAGCTACGTCCTGCCCTACGTCGTGCCCTTCGTCTACTTCACGGTCCTGCACGGCGCCAGCGGACGGACGCTCGGCAAGGCTGCGCTCGGCATGACGCTACGCCGTGTCGACGGAGGCCCGGTCGGCTACGCGGCGGCCGCAGGCCGGACCGTTACCCAGTTCCTGCTCTTCGTCCTCGTGCTCGGCTTCGTGATCGATTCACTCTGGCCGCTCTGGTCGGACAAGCGGCGAACCCTGCACGACAAGGCCGCAGGGACGGTCGTCGTCCGCAACTCTTAGGCTGCGGGCACGAGCAGCGACCGATTGCGCCGGAGCGCGTCGAGCACGGCGTCCACGTCCTCGACCGCGTTGTAGCAGTGGGCCGAGATCCGCAGGTTCGAGTCGCGCGACGAGGTGACGATCCCCTCCCGGCGCAGGGCCGCGACGAGCGCCGGGGCGTCGGTCGACCGGACGCAGATCAGCGCGCCCCGCCGGTCCCGCTTGCGTGGCGTCGCGAGCTGGGCGCCGAGCTCCTCGAGCCCCTCGAGCAGCCGGTGGTTCAGCTCCTGGACGTGGGCCCGCGTCTCCTCCACTCCGACCTGGAGCATCAGCTCGATCCCGGCGATGCCCGCGTAGATCGCGGGAATCGGCGGCGTCCCGGACTCGAACCTGCGCGCGGTCGGGGAGGGGGAGTAGTCGTGGACGTCCATC
>JACVRU010000036.1 GCA_014534295.1 Thermoleophilia bacterium
TCCTCAAGCGGAAGCCGCGCGCGCTCTCGGGCGGCCAACGCCAGCGGGTCGCGATGGGCCGGGCGATCGTCCGGCAGCCGCAGGCCTTCCTGATGGACGAGCCGCTGTCGAACCTCGACGCCAAGCTCCGCGTCCAGATGCGCGCGGAGATCGCGAAGCTCCAGACCGACCTGGGTGTGACGACCCTGTACGTCACCCACGACCAAGTCGAGGCCATGACGATGGGCGACCGCGTCGCCGTGATGCGGAAGGGCGAGCTGCAGCAGGTCGCGGCGCCGCAAGAGCTCTACGACCGCCCGGTCAACCTCTTCGTCGGAGGCTTCATCGGCAGCCCGGCGATGAACATGCTGCGGGCGACGCTGGAGCGGTCGAACGGGACGCTCACGGCGGTCGCCGGCAGCCAGCGGATCGAGCTCGGTGAGGAGACGCTCTCGCAGCGGCCGGCCCTGAAGGCCTACGAGGGCCGCGAGGTGGTCCTCGGCATCAGGCCCGAGGACCTCGAGGACGCCGCCATCGCGCCCGACTCCCCGGGGCACCAGCGGCTTCAGGGCGAGGTACGCCTGCGCGAGGCGCTCGGCGCCGAGCTTATGGTCCACTGCTCCACGGACGCGACGCCGGCCCTCACCGAGGACGTGAGAGAGCTCCAGCGCGACGCCGGCGCCGAGGACCTGCCCATGGAGGGCGAGGGAGCGATGATCGTGGGACGGTTCGGGCCGCGCTCGCGCGTGCGGGAGGGCGAGACGGTCGAGGTCGCGATCGATACCCGCATGCTGCATTTCTTCGACCCCGACACGGGGCTCGGAATCTACGACGAGACGAAAGGAGCAGGCTGATGCGGAAGCACCGCTGGTACCTGCTCTTCGCGCTCGTCCTCGTCCTGTCCGCGGTCGCCGCGGGCTGCGGCGGAGACGACGAGGAGGGCGGTGCCGACACGGAGACCGGCGGCGGGGAGGCGGTCTCGGGCTCGATCAACGTCCTGGCCGTTTGGACCGGCGCCGAGGGCGAGGCCTTCCAGGCCGTCCTCGACGGCTTCACCGAGCAGAACGCCGGCGTGAACGTGAGCTATCAGGGGGCCCAGGACCCGGGCCAGGTCCTCTCGACCGCGGTCGAGGGCGGCAACCCGCCGGACATCGCGGCGCTGCCGTCGCCGGGCCTGATGCGCGACTTCGCCGACCGCGGCGCCCTCCAGCCGATCGACTTCGCGAGGGACGCGATCGCCGACAACTTCGCAGAGTCCTGGCTCGACCTCGGCACCGTCGACGGGACGCTCTACGGCATGTTCTTCAAGGGGGCCAACAAGTCGACCGTCTGGTACAACGTCCGCGCCTTCGAGGACGCCGGCGTCGAGCCGCCGGAGGACTGGGAGGGCTTCCTCGAGAACGCGAGCACGCTGCAGTCGTCGGGCGTGCCCGCCTACTCCGTCGGGGCCAGCGACGGGTGGACGCTCACCGACTGGTTCGAGAACGTCTACCTGCGGATGGCCGGACCCGAGAAGTACGACCAGCTGACGAACCACGAGATCCCGTGGACGGACCAGTCGGTCAAGGACGCGCTGACGGAGCTCGCCAAGGTGTTCTCCGACACGCAGAACGTCGCCGGCGGGACGAGCGGCGCGCTCCAGACCGACTTCCCGACCTCGGTCACCCAGGTGTTCGCCGACCCGCCGAAGGCCGCGCAGGTCTACGAGGGCGACTTCGTCGGCGGCGTGATCACGGCCGAGACGAACGCGGAGCCGCAGACGGACTTCAACGTCTACGACTTCCCGCAGATCAACGACTCCGGCCCGATGGTCGTCGGTGGCGGCGACGTCGTCGTCATGTTCAAGGACAGCCCCGCCGCGCGGGCGCTGATCCAGTACCTGGCGACGCCCGAGGCGGCCGAGATCTGGGCCGAGCGCGGCGGGTTCTCCTCGCCGAACCGCAACGTCGACGACGGCGTCTACCCGGACGACATCACGCGTCAGACGGCGACGGCGCTGGCGCAGGCCGAGGTCTTCCGCTTCGACCTGTCCGACCTGACGCCGTCCGCCTTCGGCGGCGACGCGATGTTCTCGATCCTGCAGGACTGGTTCCGCAACCCGAACGACGTGGACGGAGCGGCCCAGAAGCTCGAGGACGCGGCCGCGCGGGCCTACGGGTAAGGAGACGAGCTGAGCGGGACCGCGATGAGGCCCGAGTTCCCTCTCGAGGAGGGGACTCGGGCCCAACCGCCGGCACCCTGGCGAGCCTTCGCGGTCCCGCTCGCCTTCCTCGCGCCCGCGATCTTCTTCCTGGGCGTCTGGCTGCTCTACCCGACGGTGCGCACGGCGATCCGGTCGCTCTACAACGACCGCGGCGACACCTTCGTCGGCATCGACAACTACCGGCGGCTGTTCAACGAGGACGTGATCTTCACGGCCATCAAGAACAACTTCCTCTGGGTCCTGATCGTGCCGGCGCTCGTGACCTCGATCGGCCTCCTCTTCGCGGTGCTGACGGAACGCGTCCGCTGGGCCGTCGCCTTCAAGATCGCCGTCTTCATGCCGCTGGCGATCTCCCTGTTCGCCGTCGGCGTGATCTGGCGGCTGATGTACCAGCAGTCCCCCGAACGCGGCGCGATCAACGCAGCCATCGTCGCCGTGCAGGGCGTCTTCAGCGAGCAAGGAGCGTTCACGCAGGCGCAGCCGTCGAGCGACCAGCTCGAGGGGCGGTCGCCGCGGGCGATCGTGCTCGCGGAGCCGGTGCAGCCGGGCGACACGGCGCTGCTCGGGCTCACGGGCGTGCGCGCGTCGGAGATCCCGGAGGGCACGCCCGACGCCGCGAGGCCCGAGCCGCTGCAGGGCGGCATCAGCGGCGTCGTCTGGAGGGACTTCAGCCCGGGCGGGGGCACGCCGGGCGAGGTCGAGAGCGGCGAGACGGCGCTGCCGGGGGTCACGATCGAGCTCCGCTCCGCCGACACGGGCCGGACCGTAAGCAGGACGACGAGCGGCGACGACGGCACGTTCGCATTCGAGGACGTCGATCCGGGCAGCTACCGCGTGGCCGTCGGGCCGACGACGTTCGCGGCGCCGTTCCGCGGCTTCAACTGGCTCGGCGAGAGCCTGATCACGCCGGCGATCATGTTCGCCTACATCTGGGTGACCGCCGGCTTCGCGATGGTGATCATCGCGGCCGGGCTCGCGGCGATCCCGCGCGACGTGATGGAGGCGGCGCGGACCGACGGCGCGAGCGAGTGGCAGGTCTTCCGGCGCGTGACCGTGCCGCTGCTGGCGCCGGTGCTGACCGTCGTCTTCGTGACCCAGATCATCGGCGTGCTCAAGGTCTTCGACCTCGTGCTCGCGATCGCTCCCGGGTCGGCGCGCGACAATGCGACGCTGCTCGCCTTCGAGATGTGGCGGAAGGCGTTCAGCGGCCAGCTCCAGTTCGGACTGGGCTCGGCGATCGCGACCTTCCTGCTCCTGCTGTTCATCCCGTTCCTGATCGCGAACATCCGCCGGTTCCGAACGGAGGCCCGCTAAGCCATGGCAGAAGTCGCGCTCGAACGCGCCCGCCACGAGCCCGTCGTGATCGAGGAGGGCTGGGCGCCGAAGATCGTCCGGTTCGCGGGGAAGCTCCCCGTCCATCTGATCCTGGCGCTGATCGGCCTCTTCTGGCTCGTGCCGACGGCCGGCCTGTTCGTCACCTCCATCCTGGCGCCCGCCGACCAGTCCGCGGGCGGCTGGTGGAACTTCGCGATCAAGCCGCACGCGTGGACCTTCGAGAACTACCGCAGCATGTTCGACAACGAGGGGATCACGCACGCGCTCGTCGTGACGGCGCAGATCACGCTCGGCGCGACGATCCTGCCGATCCTCGTCGCGAGCCTCGCCGCTTACGCGCTCGCGTGGATCGAGTTCCCGGGCCGCGACTGGGCCTTCCTGATCGTGATCGCGCTCCTGCTCGTCCCGATCCAGATGGCGCTGATCCCGATGTTCTCGCTCTACAACACCTCCGGGCTGTTCGACACGATCCCGGGCCTGATCCTCTTCCACTCGGCCTTCGCGCTCCCCTTCGCGATCTTCCTCCTGCGGAACTTCTTCGCCGGGATCCCACGCGACCTGATGGAGGCGGCCCGCATCGACGGGGCCTCCGAGCTGCGCCTCTTCTTCAAGGTGATCCTGCCGCTCGGCCTGCCGGCGATCGCCTCGCTGGCGATCTTCCAGGTGTTGTTCGTCTGGAACGACCTGCTGATCGGGCTCGTCCTGACGCAGAACAACCAGCCGATCGCCCCGCACCTGGCCGCCCAGCTGCGCCAGTTCGGCTCGAACCTGAACGTCCTGGCGCCGGCCTCCTTCTTCTCGGCGGTGATTCCGCTGACGATCTTCGCCGCCTTCCAGCGCTACTTCGTGCAGGGTCTGTTGGCCGGCTCGGTCAAGTAACACTCTGTTACTTGCTCGAGGAGCGCAGCGTCGAGGTCATCCTCGCAGGCCAGGCCGAGACCGGCGCCTATCTCGCCTGCCCGGACTTCGGGCCGTACCGGTTCTCCTGGTTCCGCGACGGATCCTTCATCGCCGACGCGATGAGCCGGGTGGGCGAGGTGGACAGCGCGGAGCGGTTCTTCGACTGGTGCGCAGCCGTGATCGAGGAGCGCGCGGACGTGGTCCGCTCCGGGGGCCACCTCCACGCGCGCTACACCGCGGACCGCCGCGAGTCGCTCGCCGACTGGCCCACCTTCCAGACCGACGGCTACGGCCTCTGGCTCTGGGCGCTCCGGGGCCACTGCGGCCGCCACGGACGACCGGACGCGCGCTGGCTGCCCGCGGTCGAGCTGACGGTCGAGTACCTGCGGCGCCGCGGCGCCGACGCCTGCGTCCACTGGTGGGAGGAGCGCAGCGGCCACCACGCCGCCACGCTGGCGTCGATCGCGGCCGGGCTGGAGGCGTGGGGGGAGCCCGCCGAGCTCCCCGAGCCCGAGGACCGGCTCGACGCCAGCCTGCTCGCGCTGCCCCTGCTCGGGCGCGGCGAGGCGCCCCTGGACGAGCTCGAGGCCCGGCTCGTCAGCCCCGGCGGCGGCGTCCATCGGCACGAGGAGGACACCTACTACGGCGGCGGCGAGTGGCTGCTGCTCACGGCGATGCTCGGGCTCGCGTACCGACTCGACGGCCGCCTGGAGGACGCGCATGCGACGCTCGCGTGGGTGGAGGCCCACGCCACGCCCGACGGGCGCCTGCCCGAGCAGTCCCAGGACCACCTGCTCGCGCCCGCCTGGTACGAGCCCTGGGTCGAGAAGTGGGGGCCCCCTCCGTGCCCGCTGCTCTGGTCGCACGCGATGCACCTCACGCTGGCCGCGGAGCTCGGCCGGTTCGGCCACTAGTTTTTTCCTGCAAGGCGCGCTAGGTTCTGGACGGGGAGTGCAGGTTCCGCCGACAGCTGCCGAGGGGAGCGTCCTGGCGCCGGAGCGCCTGGCGCGGTACGCGGACGCAGTGGTCGCGAGCTGTCTCAAGCTCGGCGAGGGCGACGTCCTGTTCGTACAGGGCCAGCCCGCCCACCGCGAGCTCCTGGTCGCGCTCGCCGAGGCGGCCTACCGGGCCGGAGCCGCCGAGGCGAACGTCGAGTACCAGGACAACCTCGTCTCCGCAGCGCGCATCCGGCACGCGGCCGACGAGCATTTGGGCCCCCTGCCCGACTGGGCGGCGAAGCGCCTCCGCGCGCAGCTCGAGCCGCGCGCCGCGTCGGTGACGATCATCGGCGAGGGCGATCCGGGAGCGTTCGACAAGCTGCCGTCGGCCCGGATCGTCGCCGACAGCCGGGCCCGGACGGGGAAGATGCAGTGGTTCCTACGCGCGGTCAAGGCAGGCCGGTACCGGTGGACGGGCTGTGCGTGGCCGACGCCGTACTGGGCGACCCAGGTCTACCCCGAGCTGGCGGAGGGCGACGCGATGCGCCAGCTCGCGGAGGACATCCTCTGGTTCTGCCGGCTCGGGCCGGACGACCCGCCCGGCGCCGAGGGCTGGGAGGCACACGTCGAGGCGATTGCGCGCCGCGGCGCGACGCTCACCGCGCTGCAGCTCGAGCGGCTCGAGCTACGGGGGCCCGGCACGGAGCTCGACATCCGCCTGCCCGCGGACGCCCGCTGGCTCGGCGGCCGGGAGGCCAACGCCTACGGCACGCTCGTCTCGCCGAACTTCCCCACGGAGGAGAACTTCTCGAGCCCGACCCCGGGCGCGACTTCCGGCTCGTTCCGCTGCACGCGCCCGCTGTCGTTCCGCGGCCGCGTGATCGAGGGCATCGCGGGTGAGTTCCGAGGCGGACGCCTCGTCCGGCTCGAGACCGCGAACGAGTCAGACCGCGAACTGCTCGGCGCCTTCCTCGCCTACGACGACGGCGCCTCGCGCCTGGGCGAGATCGCGCTCGTCGATCGCAGCTCCCGAATCGGCCGCATGGAGCGGGAGTACGCGAACACGCTCATCGACGAGAACGCGGCCGCCCACATCGCCTTCGGCTACGGCTTCGCCCAGGCGCGGGTCGCTCGCCGGCCCGGGGCGCGCACGCACCGTGTCAACAGCTCGAATCTCCACCTCGACGTGATGATCGGCTCGGACGAGCTCGAGGTGACCGGCTTCGCCGCCGGCGGCCGCAGGGTGCCGCTCTTGCGTGACGGCCTCTGGCAGATCTAGCTGCCGCGGAAGAACCTCCGGTTACTCCCGGGGGAAGCTCTCGGCGGTCCGAGCGGGGATAGGCTGCAGCAGAGATGAGCGAACGGGCGCGCCTGGTCGGGATCAACCACGTCGCGATCGAGGTGGGCGACCTCGACGAGGCGCTCGACTTCTACGGCAAAGCGTTCGACGTGACGCTGCGCGGACGCGCGGGCGCCATGGCGTTCCTCGACATGGGCGACCAGTTCCTCGCGCTCGAGGCGGCCCCGACGCAGGCTCCCGACCGCGGGCGCCACATCGGCATCGTCGTCGACGACCGCGAGCGCGCCCTCCGGCTCCTCGAGGAGGCGGGCGGCGGGCGGGCGGGGCGGAACGACGTCCTCGACCCGTGGGGTAACCGGCTCCAGATCGTCGACTATCGCGAGGTCCAGTTCACGAAAGCGCCCTCGGTGCTGGCCGCGATGGGCCTCGAAGGGCTCGAGAAGACCGAACAAGCGCTGGCGGAGCTCCGCGAGAAGGGGATCGAGCCAGCCGGGTAGTCTTCGCTAGACTCGTTAACATGGTTAACGACCTCGCGGAGGAGCTTCGCCCGGTCGTGATGAAGCTCTCCCGGGAGCTCCGCCGCGAGGTCCGCTCGCTGGGGGTCACCGGCGGCCAGGTCTCGCTCCTGTTCGCCGTCAAGCGAGCGCCGGGACTCGGCGTGCGGGAGCTCGCCGCCCAGGAGCGCATGTCGCCAGCGGGCATGTCCGGTCACGTCAGCCGCCTCGTCAAGCTCGGGCTGCTGCGCCGCGAGAGCGACCCCGCCGACGCCCGCCGCCACGGCCTCCACCTGACCGAGGAGGGGGCACGCATCCTTCGGCTCGTCAAGTCGCGCCGGACGGCCTGGCTCGCGGCCCGCCTCCAGGCGCTCCCAGAGGCCGACCGCGAGGCCGTCCGGCTGGCGGTCGCGCCCCTCGCGCGGCTGCTGGAGGCCGAGTCGTGAGCCGCACCTTCGCGTCGCTCCGGAAGCACCGGAACTACCGCCTCTTCTTCGTGGGCCAACTCGTCTCGGTCAGCGGGACGTGGATGCAGATGATCGCCCTGGCGTGGTTCGTCGTCGACCTCACCCGGTCGCCGATCGCCGTCGGGATCCTCGCTTTCTGCCGCTTCATCCCGTTCACGCTGTTCGGGCTGGCCGCGGGCGTCCTCGCCGACCGCTTCGACAACCGGCGGCTCGTGATGACGACGCAGGCGGGGGCCATGGCCGTCTCGGTCGCGCTCGCGGTCCTGGCGCTGACCGGCGCGGCGGAGCTGTGGCACGTCTACCTCCTCGCCGCGCTCGGCGGGACGACGACCGTGTTCGACGCGCCCGGGCGCCACGCGCTCACCTTCCAGATGGTCGGGCGCGACGAACTGCCCAACGCGGTGGCGCTGAACGCGACGCTCTTCAACGCGTCGCGGATCGTCGGGCCCGCGCTCGCGGGCGTGCTGATCGCCGCCGCAGGCGCCGGGGCGTGCTTCCTGCTGAACGCCGTCAGCTTCCTGGCCGTGCTCGCAGCGCTCGCGCTGATGCGGCCCGAGGAGCTCCACCCCGTCGAGCGCGCGGGGACCCGCCCGACCATGCTTCGCGCCGCGCGCGAGGGCCTCGCCTACGCGCGGCGCACGCGGGTCGTCTGGGTGACGCTCGTGATCACGACGGTGCTGAGCACGATCGGGTTCAACTTCAACGTGCTGGTGCCGGTGCTGGCCCGCGAGACGCTGGACGCGGGCCCGCAGGTGTTCGGCGGTCTCTCGGCCTCGTTCGGCGCCGGCGCGCTCGCCGGCGCCCTGCTCTCGGCCTGGATCGGCCGGGCGAGCTGGAAGGCCCTGCTCGCCGGCACCGCGGGCTTCGGGATCTCGGTGCTCGTCCTGGCGCCGATGACGACGGTGGCCGCGGCGGCTGGCCTCCTGTTCGCCGCGGGCGTGTGCTTCATCCTCTGGAACTCGAACACCCAGTCGATCCTCCAGCTGACCGCGCCAGACCACCTGCGCGGCCGCGTCCTCTCGCTGTTCCTGCTCGCCTTCGCCGGCCTCGCGCCGCTCGGCGGCCTCCTCGCCGGCTGGCTGGCCCACGTCGGCGGCACGCAGCTCGCCTTCTCCGCGGCCGGCGCGGCCGGGCTGGCGATGGCCGCGCTGGGCTGGTGGAAGAGCCCCTACGGGCCGATCACCCTTGCGACAGCCGGATCTGGGTCAGCTCCGGCGCAGCCGAGCCCGGGGCCGGCTGCTGGCTCGTCACAGGCCGCTCCCGCGCTGCGCCAGCGCCCAGTCGGCAGGTGAAGCCGGCCCGCGCGCACTCCTCGAGCGCCTGAGCGGCATCGAGCCCGACGAGGTCGGGGACGTCGAGCTGCTCGCGCTCGCCCGAGCCGAGCGAGACGTCGAGGCGCACGGTCGAGCCGACGACGAGCCTCGTCCCGGGGCCCGGCTCCTGTGCCACAACCGTCGCGCGCTCCTCCTGCGCATCGACGGGGAAGGTCTCCGGCAGCAGGCCCGCGTCGACGAGGTCCTCGGCCGCGTCGTCGTGCTCGTCGCCCCGCACGTCCGGCATGGTCGCGGTCTCGTCCGGGCCGGTCTGCGTCTCGGCCGTCGTCGTCGTCTCCGTCGTGGTCGTCTCGGCGGTGGTCGTCGTCTCGGCCGTCGTCGTCGGCGCCGTGTCGGTCTGGGTCGGGACGGTGCCCGTCGTGCCCGCCGGCTCGGAGTCGTCCCCGTCGCGGAGGGCGAAGTACGCGACGATCCCGCCGACGATGAGCAGCAGCACGACGAGGAACACCCACCAGTGCTCCTCGTACCAGGGCGGCGGCGGCTCCGCCGGGCCCCGGATCTCGGTCGTGCGCTCTTCCTCCACGCGGCCGCTATACCCTCGGCCGGTGAAGGCGTACCGCACGCCCGACGAGCGCTTCGACGGCCTCGCGGGCTGGGAGTTCGCGCCGAACTACCTGGAGCAGGACGGCCTGCGGCTGCACTACGTCGACGAGGGGGCCGGCGACCCGGTACTGCTGCTCCACGGCGAGCCGACCTGGAGCTACCTCTACCGCCGCGTGATCCCGCGCCTCGCGGAGGCCGCACGCGTGCTCGCGCCGGACTACTTCGGCTTCGGGCGCTCCGACAAGCCCGTCGACCCCGGCTGGCACTCCTACGACGCGCACTCCCGGTCGATCGAGCGCTTCGCAGAGGAGCTCGAGCTCGAGCGACTCACGGTCGTCGTGCACGACTGGGGCGGGCCGATCGGGCTGCGGCTCGCCGTCGAGCACCCGGAGCGCGTCGAACGGCTCGTGATCCTGAACACCGGCGTCGGAGCCGGCCGGGCCCCGTCCGCGGAATGGCTGCGCTTCCGGGAGCTCGTCCGCCGCGTGGGCGCGGACTTCCGCGCGGGTCGCCTCGTGCGGATCTCCTGCGCTCGGCCGCTGCCGGACGAGGTCGAGGCGGCCTACGACGCGCCGTTCCCGGTCCCGGAGTCGAAGGCCGGCCCGCTCGCTTTCCCGGAGCTCGTTCCGACCGAGCCGGACCACCCCTCGGCGCCCGCGATGCTCGCCGTCCGGGAGCGGCTGACGCAGTGGGAGCGGCCCGCGCTCGTCCTCTTCTCCGACTCCGACCCGGTCTTCTCCCCGCGCGCGGCCGAGCGGCTCGCGGAGCTGATCCCCGGCGCGCTGCCGCCGGTGATCGTCGCGAACGCCGGCCACTTCCTCCAGGAGGACGCGGCGGAGGAAGTGGCCGAGCGGATCGCGCGCTTCCTAGGGTCGCCAGCTCGGGCTTGACGCACTCCGCAGGAGCAGCCTGGCACCGGTGCCGTCGGCGCGGACAGCGTACGCGTCCACGCGGTCGAGCCGTCGCGACTCGAAGACGATCCAGGCGCCGTCGGCCGAATAGTGGGGCCACCAGTCGTCCCAGCCGCGGCGACCGGCGAGCCGGCGCTCGCCCGAGCCGTCGCGCCGCATCGTCCACACCTCGCCCTCGCCCGTGCGGTTGCTCGTGAAGACGAGCGTCCTGCCGTCGGGCGACCACGAGGGGAAACCGTCGTCGCCGAGCGTCTCCGCGTCGCCCTTCGTGTGCGTCAGCCGCTTGAGACCTGTCCCGTTCGGGCGGATCGAGTAGAGCTCCGGGTTCTCGGGCGTCCTGCCGCTGCTCGAGAAGACGATCGCGCGGCCGTCCGGCGACCACGCGGCCGAGTGGCTCTCCGCGAGAGCCGTGAGCCGTCGGACGCCGCTGCCGTCCGCGTTCATCACGTGGATCCGGCGGTCGCGGGAGAACACGATGCGTGCCCCGTCCGGCGACCAGGCCGGCGACAGGTCCTCGCCGCCGTGCCGCGTGAGGCGCGCCACGCCGCTGCCGTCGGCCTTCATCACGTAGAGCTCGCCGTTGCCGTCCCGGTAGTAGACGTACGCGAGGCGGGCGCCGTCGGGCGACCAGGCGGGCGCGTACTCCTGCGCGTTGCTCCGGGTGAGATTGCGGCCGTCGACGGAGATGTCCCGGTCCCGCTCGTAGGCGAGCGTGCCGCCGGGGGCGGTCGCGGCGAGGGCCGCGGCGACGGTTGCGATCGCTGTGACCATGTCGTGTCCTCGGTTTCGGTTCCGCGTGAGGCGGAAGGTGAGCGTGGTGCTTCTCCTAACGCACGGCGCCGCCGCCGTCATCCGCTCCCTGGTCGAGCAGTCCGAGCTGCCGGAGCAGGGCGGGCTGCGGATCGCGGCCCAGCCGCTGGGCGAGCGGCAGGCCGCGCTCGAGCTGAGCGTCGCCGAGGAGCCCGACGCGCTCGACGAGGTCGTGGAGCAGGGCGGGGCCCACGTCTTCCTCGAGCCGGTGGTGGCGCAAGCGCTCGCCGACAAAGTGCTCGACGCCTCGCTCGAGGACGACGGCATCCGCTTCGAGATCCACGAGCAGTCCGCGGGCCCGAGCATGAACGGCCATGGACCCGCGTCCGCCTGAGGCCGGCGCCGCGCCGCGGGCACGGAAGCGGGCCGGGCTCGGCTGGGCGGCGCTGGTCGGCGGCATCGTCGCCGCGCTCCTGATCGTGCTCGTGATTTGGCTGCTCGTCTGAGCTACGCTCGCGGCATGTGCCGGAACATCCGAGTGCTCCACAACTTCGATCCTCCCGCGACGCCCGAGGAGATCCACCACGCCGCGCTCCAGTACGTGCGCAAGGTGAGCGGCTCGACGAAGCCGTCGAAGGCGAACGAGGCCTCCTTCGAGCGGGCCGTCGACGCCGTCGCGGCGGCGACCGAGGAACTCCTGGGCTCGCTCGTCACCGCGGCGTCGCCGCGGAACCGCGAGGTCGAGGCCGAGAAGGCCCGCGCCCGCGCGGTCGCCAGGTTCGGCTAGCCGATCTCCCAGGTGTCGCCGGCGTGGAGGAGGGCCGCGAGGTCGCCGTCGCCCTTGGCGGCGCGCGCCGCGCCCAGCTGCTCCGCCATCAGCTCGTCGTAGACCGGCCGCTCGACCCTGCGGAACACGCCCGTCGGCGCCGCGCCGACCGCGTCCAGGGTCAGGCGCGAGAGCGCGAACGCGATCGACGGCTCCGGGTGCGACGCGTCGTGGACGAGCAGCGCCTCCTCGCCCACCTCGGCGACGTCGACCGTCTCGACCGAGCCGTCCGGCCGCAGCCGCACGCCGCGCGACCCCTCCTCGCCGAAGCGGATCGGCTCGCCGTGCTTCAGCTCGATCCTGTTCAGCGGCTCGTCGCGCACGACGTCGAAGGCGCCGTCGTTGTAGATGTTGCAGTTCTGGAAGATCTCGACGAAGGCCGAGCCCCGGTGCCCGGCCGCCTGCCGCAGCACCTCGGTGAGCCCCTTCTTGTCGGTGTCGATCGCGCGCGCTACGAAGGTCGCTTCCGCGCCGATCGCGACCGAGAGCGGGTTGAACGGGAAGTCCAGCGAGCCCATCGGCGTCGACTTCGTCAGCGTCCCGAGCGGGCTCGTCGGCGAGTACTGCCCCTTCGTCAGCCCGTAGATCTGGTTGTTGAAGAGCAGGATCTTGACGTTGACGTTCCGCCGCAGCGCGTGGATGAGGTGGTTGCCGCCGATCGAGAGGGCGTCGCCGTCGCCGGTCACGATCCA
>JACVRU010000019.1 GCA_014534295.1 Thermoleophilia bacterium
CGTCGTCGGGCGCGACGTGGAGCCGCAGGACGACGTAGCCGTCCTCGCGCTCCTCGCGCTCGACGCGGACGGCGTCGGGATCGTCGACGAGCCCGCGGGCCAGGTACTCGAGCAGGTCGACGCTCAGGCGAGATCCTTCGCCTCGAGGAGGCGCTGCACCGTCCCGGAGGGCTTGGCGCCCTTGCCGAGCCAGTCCTTCACCTTCGCCTCGTCGAACTCGATCAGCGACGGGTCCGACTGCGGGTTGTAGCGCCCGACGATGTCGATGAATTTGCCGTCCCGCGGGGAGCGGGAGTCGGCTACGACGACGCGGTAGATCGGGTTCTTCCTCGACCCGACGCGGGTCAGTCTCATGCGTACTGCCACTGAATCACCTCCTCCCCATGCCCGGGAGCGCAGGGATCTTGCCTTCTCCGAGCTGCTTCATGAGCTTCTCCATCTGCTTGCGGGCCTGCAGGAGCCTGTTCACGTGCTGGACGGACGTGCCCGAGCCGGCGGCGATCCGCTTGCGGCGCGAGCCGTCGATCACGTCCGGGTTGCGACGCTCGGCGGGAGTCATCGAGAGCACGATCGCTTCGACGCGCGCGAGCTCGCGCTCGTCGAGGTCGACGTCGGCTAGCTGCGAGCCCATGCCGGGGAGCAGCTTCAGGACGCCCTGGATCGGCCCCATCCGCTTGATCATCTTCTGGGCGGCCAGGAAGTCGTCGAAGGTGAAGCGGCCCTCGCGGATCCGACGCTCCATTGCCTCCTGCTCGTCTTCGGCGATCGCCTGCTCGGCCTTCTCGATCAGGGTCAGTACGTCGCCCATGCCGAGGATGCGCGACGCCATCCGGTCGGGGTGGAAGTACTCGAGCTGGTCGAGCGTCTCGCCGATCGACGCGAGCTTGATCGGGCGGCCGGTGACGGCCTTGACGGAGAGCGCGGCGCCGCCTCTCGCGTCGCCGTCGAGCTTCGTCAGGACGACGCCGTCGAAGTCGATCCGCTCCTGGAAGGCGAGCGCGACGTTGACCGCCTCCTGGCCCGTCATCGCGTCGAGCACGAGCAGCACGTTCTGAGGCTTCGCCTCGCGGCGAACGGCGGCGAGCTCGTCCATCAGCGCCTCGTCCACGTGGAGGCGGCCGGCGGTGTCGAGGATGAGCACTTCCTCGGTCGCCTGCCCGAGCGCGGCGCGAACCGCGGCGACGGGATCGCTGCGCTCCTCCGAGTAGACCGGGATCTGCAGCTGGCGGCCGAGCTGCTCGAGCTGGTCGATCGCCGCAGGCCGCTGGAGGTCGGCGGCGACGAGCGCGGGCTGCCTGCCCTCCTTGCGCAGGAGCAGGGCCAGCTTCGCGGCAGCCGTTGTCTTCCCCGAGCCCTGGAGCCCGGCGAGGAGGACGACCGTCGGCGGGCGGCCGCCGAGGGCGAGCTTCGAGCTGCCGGCGCCCATCAGCTCCGTCAGCTGCTCGTGAACGATCTTCACGACCTCCTGGCCGGGCGTGAGGCTCTTCGTCACCTGCGCGCCGAGCGCCCGCTCGCGGATGGCCGCGACGAACTCGCGCACGACCTTCAGGTTGACGTCGGCCTCGAGCAGCGCCAGCCGGATCTCGCGCATCGCGCGCGAGATCGACTCCTCGTCCAGGCGCCCGCGGCCGCGGACGTCGGAAAGGGCGTGCTGCAGCTTGTCGGAGAGGGTGTCGAACACCCGCGTGGAGAGTAGCTGGGCTCAGAGGATCGAAATCAGCACGGCGAGCGCGATCGCGGCCGCGGCACCGCTGGCGGCGAGGGTTCGGCCAACTCCCGCGCCGGCATCGCGCCACGACTCGTTGGCAGCGCCGATCAGTAGCGCGGCGACGCCCAGGAGCAAGGCGCCGATGGACATCAGCGCGACGAGACCGAGCGCGAGCGCCGTCCCGCCTGCACCTGCGAAGAGGGCCGCTTTGATCGGCCCGCGCGCCAGCATCGACCCGAGGACGGCCGCGATCCCGATCCCGCCGAAGGTCGCTGCCCAGGGCACGAACTCCGCCGGCGAGTCGTTCCCCTCCGAGAGGATCAGGGCGAGGTAGACGCCGGCCGTCGCGAAGGCGAGCGCGCTGCCGGCGAGCCCGAGCCGGGAGATCATTGTGCGAGCGCCCGCTCGAACGCGTCCCTCGCGGCGTCGCCGTAGACCGCGAAGACGACCCCCTCGAGCGACTCGGCCTCGTAGGCGGTGACGACGTCGACCATCAGCTTCGCGGCCGTGTCGAGCGGGAAGGCGCCCACGCCGGTTCCGAAGGCGGGCAGCGCGAGCGTGCGGGCGCCGAGCCCGTCGGCCACCCGGAGGCAGCTGCGCGTCGTCCGCCGGATCAACTCCTCGCTCGTGACGAGGTCGGGGCCCATGGCCGCGCCGTGGACCACCCAGCGGGCCGGTAGCGCTCCCGCGGAGGTGGCGACGGCCTCCCCGGGCTCGATCGGGCCCTGCGCGACCGCCTCGCGCTCGATCTCCTCTCCACCGGCCCGCTTGATCGCCCCGGCGACGCCGGAGCCCATCCAGAGGGCGCCGTTCGCCGCGTTTGCGATCGCGTCGACCGCCAGCAAGGTGATGTCTCCCTCGAAGACGGATATGTCCACGGGGTAATTCTCCCAAGGAGGCAGCGATGGCAGACGTCGCCAAGGTCGTGACCGTGATCGGCAACTCCCCCGAGAGCTTCGCGAAGGCGGCCCAGGTCGCCGTCGAGGAGGCGGCCAAGACGCTCCGCGGCATCACGGGCGCGGACGTGATCTCGATGAGCTGCGAGGTCCAGGACGGGCGCATCACGGAGTACCGCACGACCGTGAACATCGCCTTCGCCCTCGAGCGCAGCTAGAGGAAAGCGCCGAATCGTCCTAGACTCGCGGCATGTCCGCCGCGAGCGGGGCGAGCCGGCGCACCGTCACCGTCCTCTTCTGCGACGTCGTCGACTCGACGCTGCTCGGAGAGGCGCTCGACCCCGAGGCGCTCCGCTCCGCCCAGACGGAGTACTTCGACGCGGTCCGCGAGGTGCTCGAGCGCCACGGCGGCACCGTCGAGAAGTTCATCGGCGACGCCGTCATGGCCGTCTTCGGCCTGCCGACGCTCCACGAGGACGACGCGCTCCGCGCGCTCCACGCCGCCTCCGAGCTGCGGATCGCGATCGCACCGCTCGACCAGCGCCTGGATCGGGCAAACGGGCTCCGCTGGCGGATCCGCGTCGGGGTGGCGACCGGCGAGGTCGTCGCCGGCGACGCCGAGGACGCCCAGTCCTTCGCCACCGGGACCACGGTCGTGGTCGCGCAGCGGCTCGAGTCGTCCGCGCAGCCGAGCGAGGTGCTGATCGACGACGCCACCTACCGCCTGGCCGCCGGCGCCGCCCTCGTCGAGCCGGTGGAGCCCGTGGCGGCGAAGGGGAAGGCAGAGCCGGTCGCGGCGTGGCGGCTCGTCGGTGTCCAATCGGGGGTTCCCGGCGTTCCGCGCCGGCTCGACACGCCGCTGGTCGGCCGCCGGGGCGAGCTCGCGCGCCTCCGGGAGGCATTCGACACGGCGGTCTCGGAACGCCGCTGCCGGCTCGTCGGCGTGATCGGGCCCGCCGGGATCGGCAAGTCGAGGCTCGTCCGCGAGTTCATCGCCGAGCTGGCCCACGAGGCGACCGTCCGCGTCGGCCGCTGCCCGCCCTACGGCGACGGGGTCACGTTCTGGCCAGTCGTCCAGGTTCTGCCCGACGAGACGCTCGAGGGGACGACGGAGGAGATCTTCCGCCGCGTCCGGCGCAGCCTCGAGGAGCTCGCCGCGGAGCGGCCACTCGTCCTCTGCCTCGACGACCTGCACTGGGCCGAGCCGACGCTGCTCAACCTCGTCGACTACCTGCACGGGCTGATCTCCGGCGAGCCGGTGCTCCTGCTCTGCATGTCGCGGGCGGAACTGCTCGAGGCGCGTCCGCAGTGGGCCGCGAACGTGGTCGTTCTGTCGCCGCTCTCCCCGGAAGAAGCAGAGGCGCTCCTCACCGTGCTCGACGCGCCGGCCGAGGCGCGCCGGCGGATCGCCGAGGCGGCCGAAGGCAACCCGCTCTTCGCCGAGCAGATGGCGGCAATGGCGCTCGAGGCCGGCCCGACCTTCGCCGTGCCACCGTCGATCAAGGCCCTGCTCGCGGCGCGGCTCGACCGGCTGCCCGCCGTCGAGCGGGCGATCGTCGAGCGCGCGGCGGTGATCGGGCGCGAGTTCCCGCTGCGCGCGGTCGCGGCCCTCGCACCGGAGGAGCTGCGGCCCGAGGCCACGTCGCACGTGCTGACGCTCGTCCGCAAGGACCTCGTCGAGCCCTACCCCTGGGCGTTCCGCGCCGACGAAGACGGCTTCCGCTTTCGGCACGGCCTCATCCGCGAGGCCGCCTACGAGGGCATCCCGAAGGAGCTGCGCGCGAGGCTCCACGAGCGCTACGCCCGCTGGTTCGAGCGCTCCAGCGGCGAGGACGTGATCGTCGGCTACCACCTCGAGCAGGTCTACGTGCTGCGGACGCAGCTCGGCCGCGTCGACGAGGAGACCGAGGCGCTTGCGGGTGAGGCCGGCGACCTGCTCGGCGCGGCCGGCGAGCGCGCGCTCAGGCGCGCCGACATCCCGGCGGCGATCAACTTGCTCACCCGGGCGACGAGCCTGCTTCCCCCCGGCCGCCCGCGCCGGGCAGCCCTGCTGCTCGAGCTGGGCCAGGCGCTGATGAAGGCAGGGCGGTTCGCGGAGGCCGGGCCTGCTCTCGAGCAGACGCTCGAGGCGGCTCGCGCGGCAGGCGATCGCCGCATCGAGCTGCGGGCGACGATCGAGCTCCAGCAGTTGCTCTCCTTCACCAGTCCGGCCGGCATCGGCGAGGAGACGGCCCGCGTGGCGACCGAGGCGATCCCGGAGCTCGAAGCGCTCGGGGACGAGGCAGGCGTCGCGAAGGCGTGGCGCCTGCTCAGCGACGTCCACGTCATGTCGTCGCGCTTCGGCGATCGCGCCGAGGCGCTGGAGCATGCGCTCGAGCACGCGCGGAACGTGCCCGGCGGCGACGCCGACATCGACGCCTACACGGGGCTGCTCGCCCAGGCGCTCCACTGGGGCCCGACCCCGACGGAGATCGGGATCGAGCGCTGCCGGAGCTTCCTCGCGAGCGCCGAGGAGAGCCCCGCCCTCCGAGCCACGGTCTACGCCGCCCTCGGCGTGATGCTGGCCGGCCGGGGCGAGTTCGAGGACGCGAGGCTCCTCTACCGGGAGTCCGCGGACCTGCACGAGAAGCTCGGCCTGACGTTCCGCGCGGCCGTGACGGCGCTGCTGGGAGCCGAGATCGAGCTCCTGGCCGGCGACGCGGAGGCCGCCGAGCGAGAGTTGCGCGCGGCGTACCGGACGCTCGAGGCAATGGGCGAGACCGGCAACCGCGCCGTCGTCTCGGCCCAGCTGGCCCTGGTCCTCGCCGCCCAGGGGCGGGACGACGAGGCGTGGCGCTTCGCGCGTCTGGCCGGCGAGATCGGCGAGCTCGGCGACGCGTTCGCGGCCGTCCTCGAACGGTCGGCGCGAGCCCGCCTGCTGACCCGCGCGGACGAGCTCGGACGAGCAGCCGAGAGCGCCGGCGAGGCCCTCTCCCTCGCCGAAGCCACCGACTGTCCGAATCTCCGGACGACCGCAGCCCTTGCCCTCGCCGAGGCCCTCGCGGCGGGCGGCGACCTCGAGCAGTCTCGGTCGCTGCTTGAACGCGCCCGCGCGGCCTTCGAGGCCAAGGGGAACCTCGTCGAGTCGAACCGCGTGGCCGCCCTGCTTGTCAGCGGACAACGAGAGGGCGTAGAGTCCTCGCACAACGGAGGAGGTGGGCAGTGACCACGTACGATCAGGATCCCGGCCAGTCGGGCGGCGACGACCTCGACGAGAAGTCGCGCCAGCTCAGCGACGAGGCCGCCGATGAGTACCGTCAGCGGATCTTCGTCGGCGTCGGCGTGGGCGAGCCGGTCACCGAGGCGATCCGGCGGGCCTACGAGAACGCCTGGCGCCAGGCGAGCTCCGCCGACGCGCGCGGCCCGTTCCGCGTACTCGAGCAGCACGTCGACGGGACCAACCCGCCTAACTGGTGCCGGGTCGTGCTCGGCGCCGGCAGCTAGCCGGCGAGCAGGGCGCGCGCGAAGTCATGCGGGTCGAACGGCCGTAGGTCGTCGAGCCGCTCGCCCACTCCCACAAGCTTGACCGGGAGACCGAGCTCGTGCGCGATCGCGACCGCGATCCCGCCGCGCGCGGACCCGTCGAGCTTCGTCAGCGCCACGCCGGTCACGTCCACGGCGTCCCCGAACAGCCGGGCCTGCTGGAGCCCGTTCTGGCCCGTGGTCGCGTCCACGACCAGCAGCGTCTCGTGCGGCGCGCCCTCGAGCTTGCCCGCGATCACGCGCCGCACCTTGGCGAGCTCCTCCATCAGGTTCTTCTGGGTATGAAGCCGCCCCGCGGTGTCGACGATGACGACGTCGCGACCCCGTGCCTGCGCAGCCTCGACGGCGTCGTAGGCGACCGAGGCCGGGTCTCCCCCGCGACGGCCGCCGACGAAGTCCGATCCGGCCCGCTCCGCCCAGATCTCGAGCTGCTCCTCGGCGGCGGCGCGGAAGGTGTCGGCCGCGGCCAGGAGGACGGAGCGGCCGCGGTCGCGGAGCGCGTGGGCGAGCTTCCCGATCGTCGTCGTCTTGCCGGTCCCGTTGACGCCGACCACGAGGATCACGCTCGGCCGTGCGGCGACCGCGAGCGACCCCGGCTCCCCGAGCATGGCCGCGACCTCCTCGACGAGCGCAGGCGTCAGGTCGCCGGCCTCGCCGCGGGTCTCGAGCCGGCGAACGAGCTCCGCCGTGGCGGGCACGCCGACGTCGGCCACGATCAGCGCCTCCTCGAGCCGCTCCCAGGCCTCGTCGTCGGCCGGGTCGAAGGCCGCGAGCGCCAGCTGCTCGGTCAACGCGCGGCGGCTCTTCGCGAGCGAGTCCCGCAGCCGGCCGAAGAAGCCCTCCCGCTCCTCCTCCGTCTCCGCCGCCGGCCCGCCGTCTCCGAGCAGCTCTGGCCAGCTCCGCGCCATGGGCGGGAACGCTAGCGTCACGGCATGGTGACCTGGGAGCGTGTCGTCGAGCTCGCGCACGAGCTCCCCGAGGTGGAGGACTCGACCTCCCACGGCGCGCCCTGCTTCCGCGTCGCCGGCAAGGCGTTCGCCGGCGTCTCCCGACACGAGGGAGCGATCTGGACGCGCTGCGACCGTGAAGAGAAGCCGTTCCTCGTCGCCTCGAACCCCGAGGCCTACCGGCAGACGCCGCACTTCGAGGGCGCGCCGGCGCACCTGCTGATCTGGCTCCAGCACGCCAGCGAGCAGGACGTCCGCGAGCGGCTCGAGGACGCATGGGCGATCCAGGCGCCGAAGCGGCTGTTGCCTAAACGCTAGCGAGCGCCGCGCGATCGTCCTGCGGCAGACGCCGCGAGACGATCTCCGACACGCCTTCGCGGCCCATCGTCACGCCGTAGAGGACGTCGGCCGCCTCCATCGTCCGCTTCTGGTGCGTGATCACGACGAACTGAGCGCGGTCGGCGTAGCCGCGCAGCAGCTCGACGAACCGCCCGATGTTCGCGTCGTCGAGCGCGGCCTCGACCTCGTCCAGCAGGTAGAACGGACACGGCCGCGCGAGGAAGAGGGCGAAGAGGAACGAGATCGCGCCGAGCGCCTTCTCGCCGCCCGAGAGCAGGGACAGGCGCGTGATCCGCTTGCCGGCGGGCCGCAGATGCACCTCGATCCCGTCCTCGGTCAGCTCCAGCCGACCCTCGCCGCCGGGGAAGAGCGTCGCGGCCACCTCGGCGAAGTGCCGCCGGACGGCCTCGAAGGTCTCCGCGAAGCGTGTTTCGACCGTCTCCGTCAGCTCGTCGCGGAGCTCGGCCAGCTCGCGCAGGCTCGCCTCGAGGTCCTCGCGCTGCGCAGACAGCTCGGCGAGCCGCTCCTTCTCGGCGGCGTACTCCTCCTTCGCGAACGGATTGACCTGGCCGACGCTCTCGAGCCGCCGCGCGAGCCGGTCGGCCCGCTCCAAGAGCGCCTCGCGGTCGTCGCCCTCGGCCGGCGCCGCGCCGGCGCGCTCCAGCCGGCGCCTCGCCTCCTCGGCGTCCGCCTCGATGCGCGCGCGCTCGACGTCGACGCCCGAGAGCTGCCCCGCGGCCTCCGACGCCTCCCGGCGCAGCTCGGCCTCGGCCCCGCCGAGCTCCCGCAGGCGCCCGGCCAGCTCCTGCGTGCGGACGGAGCCCGCGTCGACCCGCGCCCTGAGCGGCGCCTCGAGCCGATCGGCGACGGCCCCGGCCGCTGCGACCGCCGCCGTGAGGCGCCCTGCGCAGGCGTTGAGCGGCCTGGCGAAGGCAGGTGCGACGCGCGTGGGCGGCAGCGCCTCGGAGGCCACAGCCGCGGCCCGCTCCAGCTCGTCGGCCTCGGCGGCGAGCGCCCGGCGTCTGGCGTCGAGCTCGAGCAGCACGGCCTCCGCGGTCTCTCCGGCGAACCAGAGCTCCCCGCGCAGCGGGTCGTAGCCGAACCCCTCGCGGGTGACGGCGGGCACGGGCGACGCGAGCAGCTCCGCGACCGGTACGACGGGCAACAGCTCCGGCGCGCGCGTGAGCACGGCGAGCGTGCCGAGCCCGGCCGCCCGGGCCTCCTCGAGCAGCGCGAGGGCCGCGCCCGGGTCGTCCGCGAGCAGTGCGGAGGCCCGCCAGCCGAGGGAGGCGGCGACGGCCTTCTCCTCGCCCGCGGCGACGGCCACCTCGTCGAGCGCGAGGCGCCCGCCCTGTTCCGCGAGGGCGCGCGCGGCGGGCGGCAGGCCTTCCCGCTCGGCCAGCGACCGCTCCAGCGCGGCCAGCCGCTCCCGGGCGAGCCGGGCCCGCTCCAGCAGGGCCGCCCTCGACGGGACCGCGTGGGGCACGGCGTCATCGAGGACGGGGACCGGCAACTCGCGGGCCTGCTCGGCCCGGATCGCCAGGCGCTCGCGGGCGCCGGTCAGCCGGTAGAGGGCCGCGGTGGCTGCCTCCCGCCGGCCGGCGGCATCGGCGAGCTCCTCCTCGGCGGCCTCGCGCTCACGCAGCACTCCCTCGAGGCGCTCCTCGACGTGCCTGCGGGCGAGCTGCGCGGCGAGGCGCCGCTCGTCCGTGCCGGCGAGCCGTTCCTCGCAGGCGGCCAGGTCGAGCTCGGCCAGGCGCGCCTCGTGCGCGGCGAGCTCGGCGGCGATCTTCTCGGCGCGCTCCGCCGCACTCGCCTGGAGGGCGAGCGGCCGCAGCCGCTTCTTCACCTCCGCCTCGACGTCGCGCGCGCGCTCGACCTGGATCTCGACGCGCGCGAGCTTCAGCTCGGCGCGGTGGCGGCGGCGCTTGAAGCGGCCGAGCCCGGCGGCCTCCTCCACGAACTCGCGCCGCTTCTCGGGCGTCGAGGCGAGGATCTCCTCGACCCGTCCCTGGCCGATGATCGAGTGCATCCGGCCGCCGAGCCCGAGGTCGGCGAGCAGCTCGACCACGTCGAGGCGCCGGACGGGCGCCCGGTTGACGAGGTACTGGCCCTCGCCGCCGCGGTGCAGGCGCCGGACGATCGAGAGCTCGGAGTAGTCGATCGGCCCCTCGCCGTCGGCGTTGTCGAACAGGAGCTCGACCTCGCACCACTCGGCCGGCTTCCGCTCGCCGCCGCCCGCGAAGAGGACGTCGTCCGGCTTCTCGGCCCGCAGCTCGGTCGGGGCGAGCGAGCCTGCCGCCCACACGATCGCGTCGGCGACGTTGGACTTGCCGGAGCCGTTCGGGCCCACGACCACGGCGACGCCCGGCTCGAGGCGCACCTCGACCGGGTCGGGGAACGACTTGAACCCGCGCAGCTTGATCGCGCTCAGGTGCACGCCCGCGGGAGGCTAGCGGGCGCCGCGGATGGCGCAGCGCCCGCCACGCGCTCCCCGTTACGAGGCCTCGCAAGCCGCGGTCGCGTCACCGCCGGAGCAGGTGTCGAAGCCGCGTCCCCCGTTCAGGTGGGACGTGCTCGTGACGTCCTCCGAGCGCAGGACGTCGTCGCCGTTGCCGCCGACGATCGTCACGGTCTCGTTCTGGAGGCCACCGTCGTTTCCGTCGACGAGCACGTCGTCGCCGTTGCCGCCGTCCAGGTGGGCGTTGCCGGTGAACTGGTTGACGACGTCGTTGCCGTTGCCGCCGTAGGCCCAGCCTCCCGACCAGACGAAGAGGCGATCGGCGCCCTGCTCGCCGTAGAGCTGGTTGCCGAGAACGGGGAAGTCCGACGTGTGCAGCTCGTCGTTCCCCGGCCCGCCGCGGAGCACGTCGTCGCCCCCGTTCCCCGGGCCGCAGCAGCCGAAGACGCCGCCGTCCATCGCGTCGTCGCCCGCGCCGCCGAGGAGCACGTCGTCTCCGTCGCCGCCCTGGACGACGTCGTTGCCCGAGCCGCCGCAGATCACGTCGTTGCCGCCGTGCCCCCAAACCTGGTCGTTGCCGGCTCCCGCGGCGATCACGTCGGGCCCGGGCGTGCCGTTGATCACGTCGGCGCCGTTCGTGCCGACGATCGTGGGCGCGAGCCCCATGCACTGCGAGAGCGGGGAGGCGCTCGCCGCGCTTCCGACCGTGAGCGCGATCGCGCCGACCCCCGCGACCGCGGCCGTCAAGAGCTGCTTCCTCATGCTTCCCCCCTTGCGGTTGCGTGCGACCTGCTCCCCAGGACGATATTCGGTCCGGGCTTCTTCGACCATCTCCTCAGGCCGACGCAGGCCCGATGCCGAGCCGCTCGAGCGCCTGCTGGGCCGCCTCCTGCTCGGCTGCCTTCTTCGAGCGGCCGAAGCCGACGCCGAGCTCCTCGCCGCCGACGACCACGGCGCACGTGAACCGCCGGTCGTGCGGCGGTCCCTCCGCGTCGAGGACGACGTACGCCACCGGCTTGCCCTCTCTCGCGAGCGCCTCCTGGAGCTCGGTCTTGTGGTCGACGAAGCTCGTCAGCGCGTACTCGATCCGGCTCGAGAACGCGCCCACGATCGCCGACTCGATCTTCGCGAAGCCGTGCTCGAGGAAGAGCGCCGCCAGCGCCGCCTCGAGCAGCGCCGCGAGCACGTTCCGGTTGCGGGAGAGCCGCTTCAGTTCGTCCTCCGGCAGCCCCTGGGCCCGCTCGGCGAGCGTCGCCCCGAGGTCGAGCTCGCGCGCGACGACGGCGCAGCTCGCGCGGGAGACGACGTGCGAGCGGATCTTCGCGAGGCGGCCCTCCGAGAAGTCGGGGTAGCGGTCGTAGAGGACATGCGCGACGGCCAGCTCGAGCACGCTGTCGCCGAGGAACTCCAGCCGCTCGTACGAGGAGGTGCGCTCGGACGCCCAGGAGGCATGGGTGAAGACGTGCTCCAGCCGCCCCGGCGGGAGCTGCTCGATCAGCCTGCGGAGGCCTGCGAGCCGGTCTCGGGCGCCGGCTCTACTGGTGCGTCGAGACGTAGTCGACGGCTTGCCCGACGGTCTGGATCTTCTGGGCGTCCTCGTCGGAGATCTTGATGCCGAACTGGTCCTCCAGCTCCATGATCAGCTCGACGAGGTCGAGGGAGTCGGCGTCGAGGTCCTCCTGGAAGGAGGCTTCTTCGGTGATCTCGCTCTCCTCGATGCCGAGCTGGTCGACGAGCACGTCCTTGACCCGGTCGAAGACTTCCTCGCGCGAAGCTGCCATCTCACCTCATTCCGTCGTCGGGGCCCCGAGAGCGCGCCGATGCTACCACGCGCTCCGCGATGCGCTCGCCCAGGCGCTCGACCACCCGGTGGTGGACGCCGCGCGCCGCCAGGCGGATGGCATTGGCGATCGCGGTGCGCGACGAGTTCCCGTGCGCGATCACCGACAGGCCCCTCAGGCCGAGCAGGTAGGCGCCGCCGTAGGTGTCCGGGTCGAGCCGGGCACGGAGGCCCCGCGCGGCGGGCCGGATCAGCAGACCGCCTGCCTTCCCGCGCGCGGTGGCGGCGATCTCCTCGCGGAGAGCGTCGAGAACGCTTCGGATCGTTCCCTCGAGGAGCTTCAGGCTGACGTTGCCGGTGAACCCGTCCGTGACGACGACGTCGGCGGCGCCCTCGAGCAGGCTCCGGCTCTCCACGTTCCCGGCGAAGGGCAGGCCGCTCGCCGCCAGCAGCGAGTGCGCCTCGAGCGTGAGCGCGTTGCCCTTCTCCGGCTCCTCGCCGATCGAGAGCAACCCGACGGAGGGCTTCGGCCGCTCGAGGACCTCCTCGGCGAGGATCGCGCCCATGTGGGCGAACTGGAGCAGGTGCTCCGGCCGGGCGTCGGCGTTTGCACCGGAGTCGATCAGCACGGACGGCCCCCGGCGCGACGGGATCACGACCGCGATCGCGGGGCGCATGACCCCGTGGAGCCGCCGGATCTCGAGCAGGCCCGCCGCGAGCATCGCGCCGGTGTTGCCGGCCGAGAGGACGGCGTCGGCCTCGCCCTCGCCGACCGCCCGGCAGGCGCGGACGAGCGAGCTGTCCGGCTTGCCGCGGACGGAGTCGGCCGGCTTCTCGTCCATGGCGATCTCCTGAGTCGTCTCGACGAGGGGCAGGCCGCCGGTGTCGAGCCCGGCGGGGCCGTAGAGCACTGGCAGGACGTCGCCGGATGCGGCTTCGAGCGCTCCCGCGACGACCTCCTCGGGCGCGCGGTCGCCGCCCAGAGCGTCCACGGCGACCCGGACCATGGCCGCGAGTCTAGTGCCGCACTAGGGACCCTCGTAGCGGAGCGGCTCCACGTCGCGGCCCTTGTAGGTCTTGCAGGTCGGGCACACGCGGTGGGGCTGCTTCGGCTGGCCGCACGTCGGGCAGACGTTGACCCGCGGCGCGGCGATACCGTGCTGCGCGCGCCGCTTGTCGCGGCGGGCCTTCGACGTCTTTCGCTTCGGAACGGCCATCGGACGCGGGAGTGTAGCTAAAGGCGCTCGCGGAGCTCCTCGAGCGCCTCCCAGCGAGGGTCCGTGCGCTCCTCGGCGTGCTCGTGCGGCTCGACGTTCAGGTCCTTGCCGCAGACGGGGCAGAGGCCGGCACAGTCCGGTCGGCAGAGGATCTGCTCCGGCAGGGCGAGCGCGAGCGCGTCGCGTGCCCAGGCGGACAGGTCGAGCCGGTCGTCGGCGAGGTAGGGCGTCCGGAGCTCGTCGTCGTCCGGATTCGTCGCCTGGTACTCGCGCGCGGCGATCTCCCGCTCGACGACGGCGTCCGCCAGGCAGCGCTGGCAGGGGCCGTAGAGCCGACCCCGGAAGCTCAGCTCGAAGACCGTGCCCGTGGAGGCACGGCTGATCGTCAGGTCCGCCTCGGGCTGCTCGGGCACCGGCACGTAGCGCTGGCCGCCGAACACCAGCGGCTCGAGCGCGAGCTCGTACGTGTCCCGGTGCTGCTCGCCCGACCGAAGCCTCACACGCCGGAGATCGAGGCTGGTCATAGGGATGCCAGCGTAGCGACTGCTTCGGCCGGCCCGTAAGCCTTTCGTAAAAGGGGGGATCGCATTGCGATCATTGTGGTCTTCTAACGGGAAGGAGAAGCGAAGTCAGCGCCCAGACAAAGGGGGAAGATCGATGCGTACCACCTCAAGCCCGCGTCGCGTCCGGCTCGGCGTACTCATCGGCCTCGCGAGCGCCGCAGCGGCCGCCTTCGTGGCCCTCGGCTACGCGGCGCCCAACCAGACCTCGGCCCAGCTCCAGTACGCGCCGGTGAACACCGCGCCGCCGACGATCTCGGACACGACGCCCCAGGTCGGCCAGACGCTCACCGCCGCCAACGGCACGTGGACGGGCGACGCGCCGATCGTGTTCACGTACCAGTGGCTCCGCTGCAACGCCGGCGGCCAGAGCTGCGTGTCGATTCCCGGCGCGACCAGCCAGAGCTACACCGTGCAGCCCGCCGACCTGAACAACACGCTCCGCGTGCGCGTGACCGGCACGAACGCCAGCGGCTCGAGCGCCGCGGAATCCGCGGCAACCTCCCGCGTCGCCGCCGCCACGCCCCCGACCGGCGCTGTGCCGATCGCGGCCGTGGTGCTGCCCAACCGCCTCAACATCGACCAGGTCCGGTTCTCCCCGAACCCGATCCGGCTGTCGACGCGGACGATCGACGTCCGCGTGCACGTGCTCGAGCAGAGCGGCCGCCCCGTGAGCGGCGCGCTCGTCTTCGTCCGCTCCACGCCGCTGGTCACCTCGAGCGCGGGCGAGGCGGCCACGGGCAACGACGGGTGGGCGACGGTGCGGCTCGCCGCACGCTCGAACTACTCGATCATCCGCTTCCAGGACAACCTGCAGATCTTCGTACGGGCTCGGAAGGCCGGCGAGAATCTTCAGGCCGGCGTCTCCAGCCGCCGGCTCGTGCAGGTCTCGATCGGCTAGCGGACGACACCCCGGGGATCAGGCGCGCCGCCCGCTCGAGGGCGGCGCGCCGCTCCGCCCCCTCCGTGACGCGCGCAAGCGCGACCCACAGGTCCGGGTCGCCGGGGTCCCGCTCGAGCGCTCGCCGCAGATCGGCCCGTGCCGCCCGCCGGTCGCCGCGCGCCTCGTGCGCCGTCGCCAGGCGGTGCCAGGGCTCAGCCGCCCACGGCGCCGCCGTCGCCGCGCGCCGCGCCCAGCGCGCGCTCGCGTCCCAGTCCGAGGCCGACGCGGCCGCCGCGCTGCGGGCGACGAGCGCGTTCCCGGCGAGCGCGACGGCGGCGACGGCGGCAAGCACGCCGGTTCCGGCCAATGCGGGGGCGCGGGGCACCGGACCCCCGCGCCCGCGTCCCGCCGTCAGCACGGCCGCCGCGGCGGCGAGCGCCGCGACGACGAGCGCCGCCTGCTCCCAGTCCCAGTCGACGGCCGCGTGGACGAGGAAAGCCGTGTACGCGCCGGTCGCCGCGGGCGCCCGCGAGCGGGCGATGAGCGGGACCGCGAGCGCGGACAGCAGCAGCGCGAGCCCGAGCGGCCCCAGCTCCGCGAGCGTCTCGAGGTAGAGGTTGTGCGCGTCGCGAGCGACCTGGAGCGACTCCCGCTCGCGCAGCCAGACGCGCTCGAAGGTGCCGGCGCCGGTGCCGAGCACGGGCGCGCTCGCTGCCTGCCGCGCAGCTGCGGGCCAGTATTCCTCCCGCTGGGCGCCCACGGTCAGCCCGAGGACGATCGCGACCGAGAGGCCGGCCAGGGCGGCCGAGCGGGGAAACCGCATCCCGACCACGCCCACGCCGAGCGCCAGCCACGCGCCGCGCGAGTCCGTCCGCACGAGCACGACCAGCAGCAGCGGGACGGCGAGGAGGAGCGTCGGACGCCGCAGCGCGAGCAAGATCGCAAGCGCCGCCAGGAGCCCGAGCCCGTTCGTGTAGCCGACGGGCTCGGCGGCGCCTGCAACGAGGCTCCAGGCCCCAATCGCGGCGACTGCGACGACGACTCCTGCGGTCGACGGCCCGACCAGCAGGAAGGCGCCGAGGGCGAGCACGTACAGGAGGGCCCGCTCGGCCTCGAGCGCCGTCAGCGGCACGCTCTCCGTCCAGAGCACGGAGAGGAGCGTCCAGCCCGCGAACGCCGCGAGCAGGCCGAGCATCGCGAGCTCTGCTCGTCCGAGCTCGACCCGGCGGCGCAGCAGCAGCGCGGCCGCGGCCGCCCACGCGAGCCCCAGGGAGGCCCAGCCCCACGACTGGGGGAAGTAGCCGCCGCCCGCCGCGGCGAGCCCGCCGACCGCGAGCACGGAGACGGCCGCTACAGCCGCGTCACGAGCTCGCTGAGCGGCTTCCGGTCCGCCCGCTCGCTCCACCCCTCGGCCGTGCGTCGCGCGGCGTCGCGCCCGCTCGCCGGAAAGCCGAGCGAGAGGACGATCGCGAGCTCTCCCTCCTCGAGTCCGAGCGCCTCGGCGGCCGCGGCTGCGTCACGGATGCCGTTCGGGCAGGACGTCACGCCCTCGTTCCAGGCCGCGAGCATCATGTTCTGCGAGCAGCGGCCGGCATCGAACGCGCGCCCCGTGATCGCGATCGCGAGCGCGGCGCCGCGGACGTTGGCCGGGGAGTACAGGGCCCCGGCGAGACGCTCGCGCCGCTCGGCGTCCTCGACGACGAGAAACCGCCACGCCTGCTTGTTCTGCGAGTTCCCGCAGAGGCGGCCGGCGTCGAGGACGCGCTCGACGACCTCCGGCGGGATCGGCCGCTCGGCGTACCGCCGCTCGTCGCGCTTGCTGGCGATTGCCAGGAAGGCGTCCACCCGGCGAGACTAAACGAGTGCGAAGGCTGACTCTCCTCCTCGCCGCGACTCTCTCCGGCTGCGGCGGCGGCGGCGAGCGGATCGTCGTCTCGCGCGAGGCGAACGTCTCGCAGGCGGCCGGCCCGCAGGTCGAGGCCGCGATCGCCATCGACCCGGGCGATCCCGACCTGCTGCTCGCCGGCTCGAACAGCGCCGAGGAGCCGAGCGTGCGCTCGTACACGTCGTCGGACGGGGGCGCCACCTGGCGCTCGGAGATCGCTCCGCTGCCGCCCGAGGGCTGGGAGGGCGGCGCGGGCGACCCGGTCGTGACGATCGGGCCGGGCGGCCGCCAGTACTTCGGCTTCCTCGCGCGGATCGAGCGGACGGCGACCCACTTCGGCATCGGGATCTTCGTCGCTTCGCGCGTCGGGCCGGACGCGCCCTGGCGCGTCGCCCGGGTCGACCATCAACCGGGCGTCGGGAACGACAAGCCGGCGATCGCGGTCGACCAGTCCAGCGGCCGCGTCTACGTGGCCTGGACGCGGTTCTACGGCGCGCGGCGGCTGCCCGTCGAGGTCAGCCACTCGGACGACGGCGGCCGCAGCTGGAGCCGGCCCGTGGGCGTGGCCGAGACCGGGCCGCAGCTCTTCGCGAGCATCGCCGTCGGGCCCGGAGGCGCGGTCTACGTCGTCTGGGACGAGTTCTTCGCGGGGAGGATCGCTCTGGCACGGTCGCTCGACGGGGGCGACACCTTCCAGGCTCCCGTCGAGGTCGGGAGCTACGAGGACGGCGTCTGGGGTGCGACGGATTGCCCTCCCTACGGCGTCTCCATTCCCGCGCAGCCGAGGGACTGCGTGCGTCCGAACCCGATCGTCACGGCCGGCGGCGGCCGCGTCCACGTGACCTGGGGCGCGACCGGCGAGAACGGAAGCCAGGATGCCTTCGTGCGCGCCTTCGACACCGCCCTGCGGCCGCTCGGGGAGGCGCGGGTGCTCCGGCCGGACGGCGAGGGCCTCTCCGACCAGTTCTTGCCGACCTCCGCCTACGACCGCTCTGACGGGACGCTCTGGGCCTGCTTCTACGACACGCGCGGCGGCGCGACCCGTCGGCTGGCCCGCTTCACGTGCACGGCGTCACGCGACGGCGGCGACTCGTGGGCGCGCGCGGCCCCGGCCGCGAGCGTCTACTCGGACGAGACGGCCTCGGCAGCGAGCATCCGCGAGTACGGCGACTACGAGGGCGTCGCCGCGGCGGGCGGACGCGCGCACGCGGCCTGGACGGACTCGCGCCGCCTCGGGCTCTGGGGCGAGGAGATCTACGTCGCGCGGCTCGAGCTGGAGCGCTAGGGAAGCTTGACTTCCCCGTCTACGTGTAGGACTCGGGCTCTTCGAGCTCCGGGCCCACGCCGGCGACCACGGTCTCCTGGGAGCGCTCGTGCAGCCGCTCCCGGCCGCGCCTGACGGCGGCGAGGAACTTGTCGAGGTTGACCTCGAGCGTGGACAGGATCCCGTCGGCCCAGTCCTCGATCTCGAGGCGCATCTCGCGGGCCTGACGGCGGGCGTCGTCGATGATCTCCTGCGCCTGCCGCTCGGCGATCTTCACGATCTCGGTCTGCGACGCCTCGCGGACGGCCTGCTCGCGCGCCTCCTGGAGGACGCGGTCGCACTCGCGCTTCGCCTCGGCCAGCATCTCCTGCCGCTCCTTGACGATCCAGCGGGCCTGCTTGATCTCCTCCGGGATCGTCGCGCGCATCTGGTCGAGGATGTCGTAGATCTCCTCCTTGTCCACCCGCACCTGGTCCGTCAACGGAACCTGCTTGGCGTTGTGGACGAGATCATCCAACTTGTCGATGAGCACGAGGACGTCCATGGTCGGGCAGTCTTTCGGGTCCGGCGGCGGTTTCCCTGCACTCCCGAGCGGTCAGTCCAGCGCGAGCCGCCGGTTGCGGTCCCCGCGGCGCCCCGCGAAGCCCTGGGGACGCCCGCCC
>JACVRU010000041.1 GCA_014534295.1 Thermoleophilia bacterium
GCCGCGACCATCTGCTGCTCGGCGATGTACATCTCGAGGAACCGCTCCGGATGGGCTTCCGCGAAGATCTCGGCGTAGGTCGAGTTCGACACTTCGCCGTCGAGCGCGACGACGTCGCCGAGCTCGCCGCCGAGAGCCGCGAGCGCCTCGCCGTAGGCCTTGCGCGTCGCCACCTCGGAGCCGGCCCCGTAGGCCGGCCAGTCGACCGCAGAGGGCTGGAACTCGTGGGACTCCCCTGAGGCGGGCTTCGGGACCTCCACCGTGATGCTGCGGACGCCGCCGAGCTCCGCGAGCGCCTCCTGGGCGTCCTCCTGGGAGATCGCCTTGCCGTGCCAGCCGCCTTGGTCCTCCACCTTCGAGTACCCCTTGCCCTTGATCGTCCTCGCCACGATCGCCGTGGGGCTCGGCGTCTCGGAGGCCCACCGGTAGGCGCGGTCGATCGCCTCGACGTCGTGGCCGTCGATCTCGGCCGCCTCCCAGCCGAACGCCTCGAAGCGGCGCGTGTAGGAGGACAGATCCCAGCCGTGCATCGTCTCGCCGCGCTGGCCGAGCCGGTTGACGTCGACGATCGCGGTCAGGTTGTCGAGCTCGTAGAAGGCGGCGTGCTCGGCGGCCTCCCACATGGAGCCCTCGGCCAGCTCGCTGTCGCCGCAGATCACCCAGACGCGGAACGGAAGCCGGTTCAGCCGCTTGCCCGCCAGCGCCATGCCGACGCCGATCGGCAGGCCCTGGCCCAGCGAGCCCGTGGCCACGTCCACCCACGGGAGCACCGGCACCGGGTGTCCCTCGAGCCGGCTGCCGAATTGCCGGTAGCTCATGAACTCCTCCTCCGAGAGCGCCCCGGCGGCCTGGAAGAGGCCGTAGACGAGCGGCGACGCGTGGCCCTTGGAGAAGACGAGGCGGTCGTTGCGCGGGTCGCGCGGGCGGTCGAAGTCGTAGCGGAAGTGCGCGGAGAGCAGCACCGCGGCCAGGTCGGCGGCCGACATCGACGAGGTCGGATGGCCCGATCCCGCCTTCGCGCTCGCGCGCACTGCGTCCGCGCGGAGCTGTTGGCCCAGCTCCCGCCAGAGTGCCGCGTCGCTCACCTCGGTAACGTAACCCCTTGATGAAGGTCGCGGTCGCGTTCGACCACCGCGGCGTCAAGCTACGGGAGCGCCTCCTCGAAGAGCTGGCCGCACTCGGGCACGAGGCCGTCGATCTGGGCACCGACAGCGCCGCCGAGCGCGTCGACTACCCGGACAAGGCCCGCGAGCTGGGCGACTCGATCCTGGCGGGAGCGGCCGAGCGCGGCGTGCTCGTCTGCGGCTCCGGGGTCGGCGCCTCGATCGCCGCCTGCAAGCTCCCGGGGATCCGGGCCGCGATCTGCCACGACTCCTACTCGGCCCACCAGGGTGTCGAGCACGACGACATGAACGTGCTCTGCCTCGGCTCCGAGATCGTGGGCGCCGAGCTCGCCGCCGAGCTCGTCCGCGCCTTCCTCCAGGCACGTTTCGGCGGCGGCGAGCGTTATCTCAGGAGGTTGGAGAAAGTCGAAGCGATGGAAAGGCTGATGCACAGTGACTAGATCTCGCCTGCACGAGCTGTCCGGGCTGGGCCAGAGCGTCTGGATCGACCAGATCACGCGCGCGTGGCTGCGCGACGGGACGCTGCGCCGGCTGATGGCGGACGACGCCGTCGTCGGCGTCACCTCGAACCCGACCATCTTCCAGAAGGCGATCGCCTCCGGGGACGTGTACGACGGGCAGCTCCGCGAGCTGCTCGGGGAGCACGACGAACCGAAGGAGGTCTTCTACAACCTGGCCGTCAAGGACATCCAGGACGCCTGCGACACGCTGCGGCCCGTCTGGGACGAGGGCGGCGGCAAGGACGGGTACGTCTCGATGGAGGTCGACCCGAACCTGGCCTACGACCAGGACGCGACGATCGAGGAGGCGCTGCGCCTACACGAGTGGATCGACCGGCCGAACCTCTTCGTCAAGATCCCCGCCACGCAGGAGGGCCTGGGCGCGATCGAGGAGTGCATCGCCCGCGGCCGCTCGATCAACGTGACGCTGATCTTCTCGCTCGAGCGGCACCGCGAGGTCGCCGAGGCGTACATCCGCGGCCTCGAGCGGCTCGTCGCCGGGGGTCGGGACGCGACCGGCGTCGCCTCCGTCGCCAGCTTCTTCGTCTCCCGCGTCGACACCGAGGCCGACCGGCGGCTGGAGGAGATCGGCGGACGGGCGCTCGCCCTGCGCGGGCAGCTCGCGATCGCGAACGCGAAGCTCGCCTACCAGGCCTGGCAGGAGCTGTTCTCCGGCGAGCGCTGGGAGGCGCTCGCGGCCCGCGGGGCGACGACGCAGCGCTGCCTCTGGGCCTCGACCTCGACGAAGAACCCGGAGTACCGCGACGTCCTCTACGTCGAGGAACTGATCGGCTCCGAGACGGTGAACACGATGCCGCTCGAGACGGTGGAGGCCTTCCAGGACCACGGCCGCGTGCGGCCGACGCTCGAGGAGGACGTCGACGAGGCCCGGGAGTTGCTCGACAAGCTCGCCGCGGCCGGCGTCGACTACGCGGACGTCACCGACACGCTCGAGCGGGAGGGCGTCGAGAAGTTCGCCGACTCGTTCCATGAGCTGCTCGAGGGTGTCGAGGCCAAGCGGGGCGAGCTGGTCCGGACGTAGTTCCGCGCATGGAGCTGCCGCTCGGGCTCGCGCTGGTCGCGGGCGGGCTCGCGACCGTGAACCCGTGCGGCTTCCCGCTCCTGCCGGCCTTCCTGTCGGTCTACGTCGGCGCGCGCGAGGAGCGGTTGCCCCCGGTCGGGAGCCGGGTGCTCCAGGGCCTACTGGTCGGCGCACTCGTCACCGCCGGCTTCCTCGGCGTGTTCGTCGCGGTCGGACTCCCCGTCGCCTACGGGGCGTCGAGAGTCGCGGACGTCCTCCCCTGGGCCGGCGTCGGCCTGGGCGGCCTGCTCGTCGCGGCGGGGGTGCTGACTCTGGCCGGCCGCGGTCCGCGCGCGAACGTGCGCTGGGGAGCGCGCCGCGGGGGACCGCTTCTCTTCGGCGTCGGCTACGGCGTCGCCTCGCTCGGCTGCACGCTGCCGATCTTCCTGGCGGTCGTCGGGGCCGCCGCCGGGAGCGGCTCGACGCTCGTCGTGTTCGCGGCCTACGGCGCGGGGATGGCGCTCGTCGTGACCGCTCTGGCGGTCGCGGCGGCGCTGCTCCGCGACGGCGTCGCCCGCGGCTTGCGGCGCTTGCTGCCGCACATGGGGATGATCTCCGGCCTCCTGCTCGTCGCGGCCGGCGCCTACCTCGCCTACTACTGGTACCGCATCGGCTTCGGCCCCGCGGCCGACCTGGCGGACGACCCGATCGTCACGTTCGTCACCCGCTTCACGGCAGAGGTGGAGCAGTCGGCCGGCGCCCGCGGCTGGCTGCTGCTGGCGGCGGCGGGCGCGGTCGTGGCGCTCGCGATTGGAGTAACGTGGCGCCGTGCGAGCGCTTCTGACGATGCTCGCCGCGGTCGCCGTCGCCGTGGCGGCCGGCTGCGGCGGCGGTGAGACGGCGCCGACGTCTGCGCCCGCCGAGGGGGTGATCGAGCTCTCGGAGCTCGGGCCGCTGGCCGAGCGCTTCGAGGGCGACCGGGGCGCGCCCCGCCTCGTGCTCATCCTCTCGCCGACCTGAGGGACATGCCTTGTGGGCGCCAGTTGGGTGCGCAGGAATATCCTCGACGAGAACCCCGACGCCGACTTCGCCGTACACGTCGTCTGGGTGCCACAGCTGGGCGCGAGCCGCGGCGACATCGACCCGGAGCTCTTCTCCGACCCGCGCGTGACGACCTACTGGGACCCGGCCGGAGTCGCGTCCGAGGCCGTCGTGGGCGACGGGAGCGCCTACGACGTCTACGCGCTCTACGACGGGGACGCGAAGCTCGGCTGGGAAACGACGCTGGCGACGGGGAGGCCCGTGATCGCCGACGCAGAGGACCTGCGCGCGCGGCTCCTCGAGCTGCTCTCGTGAGCCCGGCGGAGCTCGTCGAGCGGATCTGGGCACACGACGCGACCGTCTGGACCGGCGCCGACGAGGCGCAGTGGCTCGGCTGGCTCGACGAGCCGGCACGCATGGGCGAGCGGGCGGACGAGTTGCTCGCCTTCGCAGCCCAGGTCGACGCGGACGATGTCGTCCTGCTCGGCATGGGCGGCTCGAGCCTGGCGCCGCTCGTGCTCGCGCGCGCCTTCGGCGCGGAGCGCTTCCACGTCCTCGACACGACCCACCCGGCCGCGATCCGGCGGCTCGGGGGCGAGCTCGGCCGCACGCTCTTCGTCGTCTCCTCGAAGTCGGGCTCGACGATCGAGACGCTCTCCCACCTCGCCTACTTCCGCGAGGGGGACGCAGGGACGTTCGTCGCCGTCACCGACCCCGGCTCGCCACTCGCGGAGGCCGAGGGGATCTCGCGAGTCTTCCACGGCGAGCCGACCATCGGCGGCCGCTACTCCGCGCTCTCGCCGTTCGGGCTCGTCCCGGCTGCGCTGATGGGCATCGATCTCGTCCGGCTGCTCGGCCGGGCCGAGGAGATGCGCGAGGCCTGCCGCCTCGCAGAGGGGAACCCCGGCCTCGAGCTCGGGCTCGAGCTGGCGGAGACGGCGTTCGTCCAGGTGGCGGGCGACTTCGGACTCTGGGTGGAGCAGCTGCTCGCCGAGTCGACGGGCAAGGGCGGAAAGGGCATCGCCCCCGTCGCCGAGGGCGGTCGGCCGTTCGACGTCCGGCTTCCCGACCCCTACGAGCTCGGCCAGGAGTTCTTCCGCTGGGAGTTCGCGACCGCCGTCGCCGGCGCCCGGCTGGGGCTCAACCCCTTCGATCAGCCGGACGTGCAGGCCGCGAAGGATCGGACGCAGGCCGTGCTCGCCGAGGGCGGCGAGCCGGAGCTCGAGCCCGAGGGCGACCTCGACGCGCTCCTCGAGAGCGCCGTCGACGGCGACTGGGTCGCGATCCAGGCGTTCGTCGACCCGGCCCGCGAGGACGAGCTGGAGCCGCTGCGCGCGCGCGTCCGCGAGCGTGGCCTGCCGCTCGCCGTAGGCCTGGGGCCGCGCTACCTCCACTCGACCGGCCAGCTCCACAAGGGCGGGCCCGACACCGTGATCGCCGTCCAGGTCGTGGACGATCCCGGCGACGAGCTTCCGATCCCCGGCCGGAACTTCGGCTTCCGCCGCCTGATCCGCGCGCAGGCGGACGGCGACTACCAGGCCCTGCTGGAACGCGGCCGGCGGGTGTGCAGAATGCGCCTGTGAGGATCGGGATGGTGGGGCTGGGCCGGATGGGCGCCGGGATGACCGAGCGCCTGCGCAACGCGGGCCACACCGTGCAGACTTTCGACCCGAACGTCGAGTCCACGGCCTCGTCGCTCGAGGAGCTCGCCGGGCAGCTGGAGCCGCCGCGTGCCGTGTGGGTGATGGTGCCCGCGGGCGACGTGACGGAGGGCGTGTTCCAGCAGCTGCTCGGGATCCTCGAGCCCGACGACACGATCGTCGAGGGCGGCAATTCCAACTTCCGCGACTCGCTGCGGCGCGGCGAGGAGGCCGGCGCGCGCGACCTCCATTTCGTCGACGCCGGGGTCTCCGGCGGGATCTGGGGCCTGCGCGAGGGCTTCTGCCTGATGGTCGGCGGCGACGCCGAGGCGGTCGGCCGGCTCGAGCCCGTCTTCCTCGACCTCGCCCCCGAGGGCGGCTACGCCCACGTCGGCAAGGGCGGGTCGGGCCACTTCACGAAGATGGTCCACAACGGGATCGAGTACGGGATCATGCAGGCCTACGCCGAGGGCTTCGAGCTCATGCAGGCGTCCGAGCTCGGGCTCGACCTCCGCCAGGTCGCGGCGCTCTGGAACCGCGGCTCCGTCGTCCGCTCCTGGCTGCTCGAGCTGCTCGAGTCCGCCTTCGAGCAGCACCCGGGCCTCGAGGGTATCCGCGGCTGGGTGCAGGACTCCGGCGAGGGCCGCTGGACGATCCAGGAGGCCGTCGACCATGCGGTGCCCCTGCCCGCGATCAGCGCCGCGCTCTTCGCGCGCTTCGCCTCCCGCCAGGACGAGTCGTTCGCGGCCAAGGTCAACTCCGCGCTGCGCGGCCAGTTCGGCGGGCACGACGTGCCGACCGAGTGATGGCGGTCCTCGAGCAGAACCCGCTGCTGGAGGGGCTCGAGCTCGCGCGGACCCCGGAACCCTGCGCGCTCGTCATCTTCGGCGCCTCCGGCGACCTCACGCGCCGAAAGCTCTTCCCGGCGATCTACTCGCTCGCGTACCGCCAGCTGCTGCCCGCGCGCTTCGCGGTCGTCGGCGTCGCGCGCACGGAGTGGAGCGACGACGAGTTCCGCGACGACATGGAGAGCGCTGTCCGTGAGTTCGCCCGGGACGAGTTCCGCCAGGACGTCTGGGACACGCTCGCGCCCGGCGTCCGTTACGTCAGCACCGAGTTCGACAGCCCCGAGGGTGCCGACCGGCTCTCCGCCTGCCTGACGGAACTCGACGAGGAGCGCGGCACGCGCGGCAACCGCGTCTACTACCTCGCCGTCCCGCCGGACGTGTTCCGGCTGCTCGTCCGCCAGATCGGCGAGCAGCGTGCCGCCGAGGGGTGGACGCGGCTGATCGTCGAGAAGCCGTTCGGCTACGACCTCACCACGGCCCGCGAGCTGAACCAGGGCCTGCACGGGCACTTCGCGGAGGACGAGATCTTCCGTATCGACCACTACCTCGGCAAGGAGACGGTCCAGAACGTGCTCGCGCTGCGCTTCGCGAACGGCATCTTCGAGCCGATCTGGAACCGCCAGTTCATCGACCACGTCCAGATCACGGTCGGCGAGTCGCTCGGCGTCGAGCGCCGCGCCGGCTTCTACGAGCAGGCCGGGGCGATCCGGGACATCTTCCAGAACCACCTGCTCCAGCTGCTCGCGGTGACCGCGATGGAGCCGCCGATCGACTTCACCGCCGAGTCGGTGCGGAACGAGAAGGTCAAGGTGCTGCGCGCAATGCACACGCCCGGGCCGAAGCACATCGTCCGCGGCCAGTACGGCCGCGGCTTCGTCGACGGCGAGGACGTCCCCGCGTACCGCGACGAGGAGGGCGTCGCACCCGACTCGATGACCGAGACGTACGTGGCCGCGAAGCTCTTCCTGGACAACTGGCGCTGGGCCGACACGCCGTTCTACGTGCGTACGGGGAAGCGGCTGCCGCGGCGCGAGACGACCGTGGCGATCCAGTTCCAGCGCGCGCCGCACCCGCCGTTCGCGGAGATTGCGGGCGAGGGCCTGCGCCCGAACGTCCTGATCGTCCACATCCAGCCAAACGAGGGCGTCTCCCTCGAGATCGGCGCCAAGGTGCCCGGTCACGGGATGCAGATCCGCACGGTGCACATGGACTTCCTCTACGGGGGCGCCTTCCGCACCGGCCTCCCGGAGGCCTACGAGCGCCTGATCCTCGATGCGATGCTCGGCGACGCGACCCTGTTCACGCGCAGCGACGAGATCGAGGAGCAGTGGGCGATCGTCGACCCGATCGTGGCGGCGTGGCGGCGTGACCGGCCCGTGTTCCCGAACTACGCGTCGGGCTCGTGGGGGCCGAAGGAGGCGAACGACCTCCTCGAGCGCGACGGCCGCGCCTGGCGCACGCACTGATGGCCGCGACGATGGGGGTCGAGCGTTGGGAGGGGACGGACGTCAGCGTCGGCGAGATCGAGCGGCACCTCGCCGACCTCCGCTCCGCCGTCGACGAGGGCGGGATGATCAGGACGAGCGTGCTCACGCACCTGGCCTGGGTCCCGCCCGAATGGGAGGAGCGCGCCCTCGAGACGCTCGCCGGCATGGCCGAGCGCCACCCCTCTCGCACGATCGTGCTCGTCCCGCAGCCCGACGCCGGGGGCAACGGGATCGACGCCACGCTCTGGCTGAACGCGTTCCCGCTCCCCGACTCCGGCAGGAGGGTCTGCAGCGAGGTGATCGAGCTCCGGCTGCGAGGGTCGCTCTGCCGGTCACCGGCCAGCATCGCCGCGCCGCTCCTGATCGCCGACCTGCCCGTCTTCCTCCGCTGGCGCGGGCAGCCGCCCTTCGGGCAGCAGCAGTTCGAGGAGCTCGTCGACCTCGTCCAGCGGCTGATCGTGGACAGCACCGAGTGGCCGCGCCTCCCCGCCCCCTATGCCCAGCTGTCGGCGATCTTCCACCGGGCGGCGGTCTCCGACATCGCCTGGGCCAGGACGACCCGCTGGCGTCGCCAGCTCGCGTCGATGTGGCCCGAGATCGCCGGAGTCCGGAAGATCCGGGTCACGGGCACCGCGGCGCAGGCGCACCTGCTCGCCGGCTGGCTCCGCTCCCGGTTCGAGAAGCCCATCGGGCTGGAGCACGAGGACTCCGAGCGGCTGATCGGCGTCGAGCTCGACGGCGAGGCGGCGCCCTTCCCGCCCGGCGACCCGCCCCAGCCGAGCGACGTGCTCTCCGAGGAGCTCGACCGCTTCGGCCGCGACCCTGTCTACGAGGCGGCCGTCGGCGCCACCGTCTAGTCAGACCATGACGTCCCCCAAGATGCCGCTCACCAGGCGGTCGTAGGGGCGGCGTGACTCGTGTTTAGAAGCCATGGCGGGGGACAGTCCCCTGACATGGCCGTTTGCGACGTCTGCGGAAACGACTACGACAAGTCCTTCCAGGTCACGATCGGGGGGCAGACGCACACGTTCGACAGCTTCGAGTGCGCCATTCACGCCGTGGCGCCCGTCTGCGAGCACTGCGGCTGCCGGGTGATCGGCCACGGCGTGGAGTCCGACGGGCGCATCTTCTGCTGCGCCCACTGCGCCGGGCAGTCGGGCATCCCCGAGCTCCGCGACCGCGTCTAGCGCGCCGCGCGCTCGAGCGCCGCTTCGAGGAGCCCGCCGGCAGCGAGGACGAGGCCGTCGGCCCCGGGCCGGCCGACCAGCTGCACCGAGGCCGGGAGGCCCTCCTCGGCGAGCCCGCAGGGGAGCGCCAGCACGGGCCAGCCCAGGAGGTTGAACGGGAACGTGAACCGGATCGTCTGCTCGCGGATGTCGAGCTCGTCCATGCCCTCCGCGAGGGCGACGAACGCGGTTGCGGGCGTCAGCAGCAGGTGGAAGCCCTCCATCGCCTCGAGGCAGCGCTCGCGATAGAGCTCGCGCTCGCGCCGGCTCGCCTCCGCCTCGGCGTCGGTCACGGCGAGGCAGCGCTCGACCTTGAGCCGCACGTTCTCCCCGTACAGCGACCCGTGCTCGCGGAAGAGCTCCCGGTGGACGCCCGCGACCTCGTGCATGAAGAGGCGGTCCTGCCAGGCCGGCAGCGGGAACGCGACCGGGCGCGGGTCGCTGAAGCGCTCGGAGGCGGCCGCGACGCGCGTCCGGACCAGCGGCTCCGCCAGCTCGGTCCACGCGACGCCGAGCGCGACCTCCTCCAACGACTCGAGCCGCACCGGCTCGAAGGCCGCCAGGGCGGACAGCATCGCCTCGCACTCGCCGACCGACCGGGCCATCGGGCCGGCGTGGTCGAAGCTCGGCGCGAGCGGGAAGCAGCCGTCCAGCGGGACGAGGCCGTAGGTGGGCTTGAAGCCCACGACGCCGCACCAGGAGGCCGGGATCCGGATCGATCCGCCGGAGTCGGTGCCGAGGGCTGCGTCCGCGAGCCCGGCGGCGAGGGCGGCCGCCGAGCCGCCGCTCGAACCTCCTGCCAGCCGCCCGGGCGCCAGCGGGTTCGGCACCGTCCCGAAGTGCGGGTTCTGGGACGTGATGCCGTAGGCGAACTCGTGCAGGTTCGTCTTGCCCACGTTCGCGTACCCGGCCGCCTCGAGCCGCGCGACCGCCGTCGCAGTCCGCTCCGGCACGCGGTCGCGAAAGATCGCCGAGCCGTAGGTGGTGACGAGCCCGGCGGTGTCGAAGAGATCCTTGACGGCGAGCGGCACCCCCTCGCTGGGCGCCTCGGGCCGCGCGAGGAAGATCAGCCCGCGACCCAGAGGTAGACGAACGCGACGGCGACCGTGCCCGCGAACAGGAGCACGAAGACGCCGAAGAGCGCCCAGCCGAGGATCAGGTTCTTGCGTTCGGTCTGGGGATCGATCTCGAGCATCAGACGACGGGGTCGACGGCCATGGCGACGAAGAGCAGGGCGAGGTAGGCGAGCGAGTAGTGGAACGTAAGCGCGGCGAGGCGCGGGGTCGCGTGCGTCCGCAGCCGCCAGGCGAGCCAGAGGAAGCCGGCGCCGAGCGCCGCAGCCGCCCCCAGGTAGAACCAGCCGAAGACGGGCACGAGCGTGAGCGCGACGAGCGCGGTCGTGTAGAGCAGGATCTGCCGGGTCGTGGCGCGCTCTCCCTTGACGACGGGGAGCATCGGCACCTGCGCCGCCTCGTACTCGCGCCGGATCAGCAGCGCCAGCGCCCAGAAGTGCGGCGGCGTCCACACGAAGACCACAGCGAACAGGAAGAGCGCGGTCAGGGTCAGGTCGCCGGTCGCGGCCGCGTAGCCGACGAGGGGCGGCACCGCCCCCGCCGCGCCCCCGATGACGATGTTCTGGGGCGTCCAGCGCTTCAGCCAGCGCGTGTAGACGAGCACGTAGAAGAGGTTCCCGACGAGCGCGAGCGCGGCCGTCAGCGGGTTGACCAGGGCGGTCAGGAGCACGAAGGAGAGCGCCGAGAGCGCGAGCCCGAACTCGAGCCCGCGCGAGGGGGCCACGCGGCCGGCGGCGACCGGCCGCCGCTCCGTCCGCTTCCCCATCAGGCGGTCGATGTCGCGGTCGAGGACGTGGTTGAGGGCGCTCGCGCCGCCGCAGGCGAGCGCCAGGCCGAGCAGCATCGCGGCCAGTCTTCCGAGCGGCGGCACGCCGGCCGCGCCGACGAACATCCCCGCGCCGCCGGTCAGGAGCAGGAGCGACATGATCCGCGGTTTCGTCAGCGTCACGTAGTCGCGCCACGCCGACCGACTTGGTGGCTCTGAGCCACTAAGTCTGAAGGCCTGCACACAGGACACGGCCGTTGCCGCGAGGGCAGCTGCCGCGAGCCCGACGTGGAGGGGCTCCGACCACCAGCTCGCCAGCGCGGCGTGGAAGAGCGCCAGCGCTGCGAGGCTGGGCGCGACGAGCGGCCGGTGCGCCAGCAGCGCCGCGACGGCGACTGCGACCAGCGGCGGCACGACCACGAGCGCCAGCGCCCGGTGCGCGAGCCCGGTGCCGCCGGAGGCCACGACCACGGCGACGCCGGCCGCGCCGCCCAGCGCGGTCAGCCGCAGCCAGGGACCGGGGCTAGCGCCGCGCACTGCCCTCCTCCAGCTTCCGCCGCAGGTCGCGAAGCGGCCGCGCGCTCGTCACGTAGGGGACGCGGTCGAAGTTGTGCGGGGGCGGCGGCGAGGTCGTGTACCACTCGAGCGTGTCGGCGAGCCAGGGGTCGTTCCCCGCGCGCCGGCCCTTCCTCGCCTTCAGGATCGCGAAGAAGACGAGCAGCAGCCCGACGCCGAGGATGTAGGAGCCGATCGACGAGATCAGGTTGTACGTGTTGTAGAGCGGCTCGTCGGGATACGTGTACGTCCGGCGCTGCATTCCGAGCAGCCCCAGCAGGTGCTGCGGCTGGAAGGCGACGTTGAAGCCGACGAAGACCAGGATGAACGAGAGCCGGCCGATCCGCTCGTCGAGCAGCCGCCCGAAGATCTTCGGCCACCAGTAGAAGATCGCCGCCAGCAGGGCGAATAGCGCGCCGCCCATCAGCACGTAGTGGAAGTGCGCGACGACGAAGTAGGTGTCGCTTGCGTGGATGTCGATCGGAATCGAGCCCAGGTAGATCCCCGAGAGCCCGCCGATCACGAACATCGAGACGAAACCGAGCGCGAACAGCATCGGCGTCGTGAAGTGGAGCTTGCCCTCCCATAAGGTCGCTAGCCAGCTGAACACCTTGATGCCGGTCGGTACCGCGATCAGCAGCGTCGTGATCATCATCGGTACGCGGAGCCACGACGCCATCCCCGAGACGAACATGTGGTGCGCCCACACCGAGAAGCCGAGCAC
>JACVRU010000037.1 GCA_014534295.1 Thermoleophilia bacterium
CACGAGCAACCCGCGCTCGGCGAGGCTCCCCGCCACCTGGCGCGCGCCGGCGAGGGGCGCGTAGAGGAAGTTCGTCCAGGAGGGCAGCGGGTCGAGCCCGAGCGTGCGCAGCCGCGCCGCGAGGCGCTCCCGCTCCGCGATCGTCGGGCCGACGTCGGGCGGCTGGGCGAGACCGGCGAGCGCGAGGGCCACGGATGGGGTCGAGACGGGTGCGGGGTGCTGCCGCTCGCGGAGCGCGCCGGCCGTGGCCGCGTCCGCGAGCAGGTAACCGATTCGCGCGCTCGCGAGCCCGAACGCCTTCGAGAACGTCCGGATCACGATCACGCCGTCGTCGAGCAGGCTCGCGGCCGTCTCGCCCGCATACTCGAAATACGCTTCGTCCACGACGAGGGGCCTCCGCTGCGGCAGGTCGACCAGGGCGCCGGTGGGGTTGTGCGGCCGGCAGCAGAAGGTGAGCGCCGGGGCGCGGTCGTCCACCTCGGCGCCGGCGACCCAGGCCGCCAACCGGAACAGGGGATAGGTGGGCTCGTCGGCGATCGCGACGCTGTCGCCCGGCTCCGCGAACGCCCGGGCGCAGAGCATGATCAGGTCGTCCGCGCCGGCTCCGAGGACGACCTGGCCCGGCTCGACGCCGGCGTACTCCGCGATCGCCTCGTGGATCAGCGGGTAGCCGCCGTGCGGGTACAGGTTGACCTTCTCGAGCGCGGCGGCGATCGTCTCCGGGCGCGCGGTCGGCGGCGGCTTCGGCGGCACGTTGCCGTCGAAGCGGAGCACCTCGTCGGTCGGAATGCCGGCGATCCGGGCCGCCTCGGCCGTCGAGATCGCCCAGGCGTAGGGCTCGTAGGCGTCGGGCAGCTTCCGCACGCCGTGATTCTCCGCCAGAATCGTCCCGTGAACCAGCCGCCGCCGCTCGAGGGCTACGACCTCTTCGCCGGGGACCGAGCGCTCGTCGAGGCCGTGGAGCGCGAGGGCCCGCCCGACGCGGAGGCCCGGCTCTCGGCGCTCGGGCGCGAGCTCGGCGTCGAGCCGCTCGAGTGGGGACGCCTCGCGAACGAGCACCCGCCGGCGCTCCGCCGCGACGACGAGGTCGAGTTCCATCCGGCCTGGCACGCGCTGCTGGAGCTCGGCGTCGAGCACGCGATCCACGCCTCCCCGTGGCTCGGGGGCTCCCACGTCGAGCGCGCGGCGGCGTTCATGCTGCTCTCCGAGGTCGAGGCGGGAGTTTGTTGTCCGCTCTCGATGACCCACGCGGCGGTGCCTGCGCTGCGGGCCACGCCGGAGCTCGCCCGCGAGTGGGAGCCACGGCTGACGTCGCGTCTCTACGAGCCGGGCCTTCTCCCCGCCGAGGAGAAGGCCGGCGCGCTCGCGGGGATGTCGCTCACGGAGGTGCAGGGCGGGTCCGACCTGCGCGCGAACGAGACCGAGGCGCGGCCGGGGGCGCATGGGGAAGCGGAGCTCCAGGGCGCCAAGTGGTTCTGCTCCGCGCCGATGTGCGACGCGTTCCTGGTGACGGCGCAGTCGCCGGCGGGGCTCTCCTGCTACCTCGTACCGCGCGTGCTGCCCGACGGCTCGCGCAACGCGATCCGGATCGTCAGGCTCAAGGACAAGCTGGGCAACCGGTCGAACGCGTCCGCGGAGATCGAGCTCGAGGGGGCCTGGGGGCGGCTCGTGGGGGAGGAGGGCCGCGGGATCCCGACCGTCGCCGAGATGATCAACCACACGCGGCTCGACTGTGCGCTCGGCTCGGCCGCCCTGATGCGCCGAGCCGTTGCCGAGGCGACGCACCACGCCGCCCACCGGGTCGCGTTCGGGGCGGCGCTGGCCGACCAGCCGCTGATGCGGAACGTGCTCGCCGACCTTTGCCTCGAGTCCGAGGCCGCCACCGCGCTCGTGCTGCGCGTCGCCCGAGCCTACGACGAGGAGGACGCGCCGTTCCGCCGCCTCGCGACCGCGGTCGCGAAGTACTGGACGTGCAAGGTCGCCCCCGGCGTGGTCGCCGAGGCGCTCGAGTGCCTCGGCGGCAACGGCTACGTCGAGGAGTCCGTCCTGCCCCGGCTCTACCGCGAGGCGCCGCTGAACTCGATCTGGGAGGGCTCCGGCAACGTCGCCGCCCTGGACGTGCTCCGCATCGTGCACCGGCAGCCGGAGGCGCTGGAGGCCTTCCTGGCGGAGCTCGAACCCGAGCTGCGGCCGGACTTGCCCGCCGCGGAGGAGTGGGATGCGCGGCGGCTCGCGGAGACCCTGGCCGTAGCCCTCCAGGCGACGCTGCTCGTCCGCTTCGCGCCCGCCGAGCCGGCCGACCTCTTCGTCGCCTCGCGGGTGCAAGGCGGGCGGGGTCGGGCATACGGAACTCTCGCCGACGTCGGCTCGCTCCTGGCGGTGGTCGAGCGGCATCGGCCCGCGGTGCATACGGTCACGGGGGTGGGCACGGCATGATCGACGCGGACGTCCTCTCGAGGCTCGCGCTGTTCGCCGATCTCCAGCCGCCGCAGCTTCAGGCGGTGGCGGAGCTGATGGACGAGGCGAGCTTCGCCCGCGACGCGCGCGTGCTCCGCTCCGGGATCTCCGGCGGCGGCTTCTACGTGATCACGGAGGGCGAGGCTTCCGTGCGGATCGAGGGCCGCGACCGCGTGCGCTTCCACCCGGGCGACTTCTTCGGCGAGCTCTCGATCCTCACCGGCGACCCCGTGGTCGCGGACATCGTGGCCGTCAGCGAGGAGCTCCGCTGCGCCGTCCTCCCCGAGCATCGTCTGCGGCCGCTGCTGCTCGAGCACCCGCACCTGGCGCTGCGGATGCTCGAGGCGCTGGCGCGGCGCCTGCGAACGACGACGCTCTGGGTGGAGTGAGTGCCCCTTCGAGCAACAGTCGGTGCGTCCCTGGCGGCTGCAAAGCGGCGCCAGGCGGTGTCCCCGGTCGCGCCCGTATGTCTCATACGAGCACTCCCTGCGTCCTAGCCTGGCTTGCCTTTCGCTCGCCAGAAACGCGAGACCGTTGCCCGAATGGGCAGTAGCGAGCTTCCCTTCCCTCCGGGCGACTACGACGTCGTGGTCGTCGGCAGCGGGCCGGGCGGGCTCCAGACGGCGTACTTCCTCGAGCGGCTCAGTGTCCCGCACGCCGTCCTCTCGGCGGACGACGCGCCCGGCGGCATGTTCCGCAAGTGGCCGATCTTCCAGCGGCTGCTGTCCTGGTCCAAGCCCGAGGCGCCCTTCGGGCGCGACACGCGCGAGTACGAGTGGTACGACCACAACAGCCTGCTTGCCGAGGAGTCCGGGCTGCGCGGCCTAGTGCCGGAGTTCATGGACCGGTCGTGGGCCGTGCCCTCGCGCGTGGAGATGGAGCAGGGCCTCGCCGCGTTCGCCGACCGGGCCGGCGTCGCGGTTCGCTACGGCTGCCGCTGGCAGTCGACCCGGCGGGAGGAGGACGGGCGGCTCGTGCTCGGCACCACGGACGGGGAGTACCGCTGCCGGGCCGCCGTCTTCGCGCTCGGCGTCACGGAGCCGTGGCGGTCGCCGATCCCGGGCATCGAGGAGGTGCCGCACTACGCCGAGACCGGCGAGCCCGCCTCCTACGCCGGCAAGAGCGTGGTGGTGATCGGCAAGCGGAACTCGGGCTTCGAGATCGCCGACGGGCTCCTCCCGTGGGCCCGGAAGATCACGCTCGTCTCGCCCCGGCCGGCCGAGACCAGCGTGATCGCCCTCGCCAGCATCCGCGTGCGCTACCTGCAGCCGCTCGAGGACCGGGCGCTCGGCGGCGGCACCTACGTGCTGGACGCGGCGATCGAGCGCATCGAGCGGACCTCGACCGGCTTCCTCGTCGTCGCGAACGGGACGACGCATCAGGCGGGGTACGAGCTCGACTGCGACGCGGCGCTCGCCGCGACCGGGTTCACGACGCCGCTCGGCGACCTGGGCGGGCTCGGCGTCCGCACGGTGGCGCAGGGCCGGATCCCGGCGCTGACGCCGCACTTCGAGGCCGCCGGCGCTCCCGGCGTCTTCTTCGCGGGCAATGCCACGCAGGGCGCCGCCGGGCTGCGGAAGCGCGGCGTGGGCGCGAGCTCTCCGGCCGTGCACGGCTTCCGGTACAACGCGAAGGTGCTCGCGGAGCACCTCGCCGAGCGACTGGGCGTCCGGGACCGGCCGCGCCGGCCGCTCGCGCGGGAGGAGGTCGTGCCGTTCCTGGCCGGCGAGCTCGCGCGGGCTCCGGAGCTCTGGGCGCAGAAGGGCTACCTCTGCCGTGTCGTGGGCCTCGACGGCCCGTCCGACGACGGGATCCAGCCGCTCGAGCACTTCGTCGACGCGAGCGGCGGGGACGCCGTGGCGGTCGCCGTCGAGATGGACGCCGGGGGGACGATCTACCCGGGCGTCTACGTCCGGCAGGAGGGGAGGATCCGCGAGGTCGAGCTCGAGCCGCATCCGCTGAACGAGTTCGACCGCGAGCCCTACCGCCGCGAGCTGGCCACGCTCGTGGGAGAGCCGTGAGCCGCGTCGTCCTGGTCGTCGTCGCCGTGCCGCTCGCCGTGCTCGCCGCCCTGCGGCTGCGCCCGTCGCTGGACGCCGCCTGGGAGCACCACCCGGCCCACTTCTGGCTCGTCCTCGCGGCGGCCGCGATCGCGACGGGGCTCGGGTACTCGGTGTTCGCGGCCGCTCGGAGCCGCCGCGACGCGCGGCTCGCCCTCGTTGCGCTGGCATTCGTCGCGAGCGCCGGCTTCCTCGGCCTCCACGCCCTCGCCACGCCCGGCGTGCTGCTCGGGCGGAACGCCGGCTTCGAGCTCGCCACGCCGGTGGGGCTGCTGCTGGCGAGCGCGTTCGTGGCCGCGTCGGCTCTCGAGCTCGGGCCCGTCGTGTCGGTTCGGCTCGTCCGCGCCTCGCGCTGGCTGCTGGCCGGGGTCGGCGCCGTGCTCGCCGCGTGGGCCGCCGTCTCGCTCGCGGAGGTGCCGCCTCTCGACAGCCCGATCGAGGCGGAGAGCCTGGACGGCTGGCAGCTCGGCCTCGGCATCCCCGGCGTGGCCCTGTTCGGGCTGGCGGCGCTCGGCTACGCCCGGCTCTACCGTCGCCGCGGGGAGCGCTTCGTCCTCGTCGTCGTGGCGGGCTTCCTCCTGCTCGCCGACGCGATGCTCGTCGTCGCCTGGGCCGAGAACTGGCGCGTCAGCTGGTGGTGGTGGCACTTGCTCATGCTCGCCTCGTTCGCGCTCATCGCCCTCGCGGCCCACCGGGAGTGGCACGAGGAGCGCTTCAGCGCCCTCTACCTCGAGCGGACGCTCGCCGGCGTCCGCGACGCGAGCGTGATGTTCGCCGACCTGCAAGGGTTCACGACCTTCTCCGAGCGCACGCCGCCGGTGGAGGTCGGCACGATGCTGAACGCGTACTTCGAGCGCCTCGTGCCCCTGGTCGAGTCTCACGGCGGGGACGTGCACCAGCTGATCGGAGACGCGGTGATGGCGGTCTTCAACAAGGAGGGGGACACGCCCGAGCACGCGCTGCTCGCCGCCCGCGCGGCGCTCGAGTTCCAGCGTCGGGCGGGCGCGATCGCGGACGAGCATCCGGACTGGCCGCGGTTCCGCGTCGGCGTCAACAGCGGCGAGGTGCTCGCCGGCGTCGTCGGCGCCGGCACCGGCCACCGGAAGCACGGCCTCGTCGGCGACACCGTCAACCTCGCGGCGAGGCTCGAGGGCCAGGCCATGGCCGGCCAGGTCGTCGTCGGCGCAGGCACGTACGAGCGGCTGCCGCCGGGCGCGCTCGTCGAGCGCCTGCCGCCGCTCCAGCTGAAGGGGAAGGCCGACCCGGTGGAGGCCTACGTCCTCCACGGGCTGAGAGAGGAGGAGCGATGAAGCTCACGCAGGAGGAGCTCGCCGAGCTGCTGCGCCAGGCGGAGCGGGCGCACGGGGAGTACGAGCGCGAGCTCGGCACCCGGGACGAGGACTGGCCGACCTGGTATGCCGGCTGGATCCTCGATCGGCTCGCCGAGCGCGACTGACGCTACTTGCAGTTGCTCCGCCTGGGCGTCGTCGCCGACGCCTCCGCGGAGGCCGCGCTCGTCCAGGCGGAGCGCTTGGCCACGACGGCGTAGTAGTACGTCGTCAGCTGGGCCGCGGTCGCGTCCGTGAACCCGGTCGTCTCGCTCGAGCCGACGACGGCGTACGGCCCGCCCGGGGACGTGGCCCGAAGGACGTCGTAGCTCGTCGCGTCCGCCGCGGCCGGCCAGGTGAGGCCGACGGCGATCGTCTGGTTCGGGACGCAGGTGACGGCGGCGGAGGGCGCCGACGGGGTCGCGAGGCTCCCGGCCGCGACCGTCTGGGGGCCGGCCGACGCCGCCGACAGCCAGCCCGCGCCTGCCGAGGAGGCCGCCGCGAGCATGACGCCGAGGGCGCCGGCGAGCGCCGCGAGCCTACGCCGGCCGGACATCCGCTTCCTTTCGGCCGCTGCGTGGGTTCCAGATCCGAACGAGCCAGACGAGCGCCAGCAGCGCCGGCGCGAGGTAGAGGGCGACGTTCCGCAGGGCCGGGCTCCGCAGGAAGAGGAGCGCGTGGCCGGCGTAGGGGACGGTCAGCCGGTGGGCCCAGGCGACGTCCCCGTCGAGGCGCGCCTGCCAGGGGTCGGCCTGCGCGTTCGCGTCGCCCTTCGTGACGACGACCGGGTTGTCGCCGGACTCGACGACGCGCGTGACGCGGTGGGTGACGACGTGGTTGTCGCCGACCGGCACCGCGTAGGCGATCACGTCGCCGCGCCGAAGGTCCCGCAGGGCTTTCGGCGTGAGGACGAGCATGTCGCCGGCCCCGAACGTCGGCTCCATGCTGTTCGAGAGCACCGTCACCGTCCGGTAGAGCCCGAGCTGGGGGAGGAGCGCGAAGCCCGTGAAGAGGAGCACGGAGAGGAGCAGCGAGGCTCGACCTGCTGCCTTGAGAGTCCGGTCGAGCATCGCTGTCTCCTACTCTCCTCGCCCGCCGTCGTCTACTTGTCGGTGGCCGTCCGCTGCGTGCCGGTGAACGTGTAGGTCAGCTGGGAGCTGAGCCCCTGCATCGCGTTCGGCGCGCTCACGGGCAGCGTCAGCGTCACGCGCAGGTGGTCGGTCTGACCGGCGGCGACCGAGGCCAGGTTGGCCAGCGCCAGCTCGGAGCCGACGACGGGCCGCTGGCCGAGCACCGTCGAGGTCGTCCCCCCGCACGTGTACGTGAAGGCGGGCGAGGAGCCGGACTCCGTCCAGGCCTGCGAGCACTTGTCGATCGCGAGCTTGAGCCCGTTCGTCGCATCGGTGTCGAGCAGCGAGCTGACGGTCGCGGCGGTGGTCAACGTGACCGAGCCGAGGTCGTCGGAGCTGGCGACGCCGGTGTTCGAGAGGTTCACGGCGCGCTGCATCGTGTCCCCGGGGAGCAGGCCGCTGGCGCCGAGCGTCAGGCGGTTGGCCGGCCCGGGCGTGCCGAGGGCGATCGAGACACTGCCGGTGGAGACGGCCGACTGGCTCGCCTCCGTGGAGCTGGTGAAGGTCGCGAAGGTGCCGAGCGCGGCGATCGAGACTGTCGCCCCGAGAACGGCGATCGAAGCGAGGATGTTCCTGAGCATCTGAGGTCTCCTGGTTGGGTTTGACGCCCTCACTGTCGGGGGCGCGCGTTGGAGGCCGGCGGCCGCTTCGGTGTGAAATCCGTTGGAGCCGCGGGCTCAGGGATCGCCGTGCGCGTGTCGAAGGACGGAGGTGATGGACGTGCGTGCGAGCTTCGGACGGCGAACGTGGGCGGCGGTGGGAGCCACGGGCCTCGCGCTCACGGGCGTCTACTTCCTTCTGCCCGCGGCCGGAGCGGCCCAGCTGGCCCTCGGCGGCGTGATCGGCTTCGTCGCCGGCGCCTGCCTCGTGCTCGGCGCCGCCCGCCAGGCGGTCGCGACCGACCGGCTGGCGTGGCTGCTGATCGCGGCGGGCGTCGTCTGCTTCGCGGGCGGCGACGTCCTCTTCGGCGCCTACGAGCTCACCGACCAGTCGCCCTTCCCCTCGGCGGCCGACGGCATCTACCTCGCCGCCTACCCGCTCCTGCTCGGCGGCGTGCTGTTGCTCGGCCGCCAGCAGGGGCGCCAGCGCAGGTTCGCGCTGGCGGACGCCCTGATCGCCGCGGGCGCGCTCGCGCTCGTTCAGTGGGTCTTCGTGATGGATCCGCTCGTCGACGAAGAGTCGGGCCTCGCCCGACTGATCCTCCTCGCCTACCCTGCGATGGACATCCTGCTCGCCGCCGGGCTCGCCAGCCTGCTGTTCACGCCGGCGTGGCGCTGCCCGGCCCTCTGGCTGCTTGCCGGCGCGATCCTCCTCCAGCTCGCGGGCGACGAGGTTTACCTGCTGCTCGCGGACACGTACGCATCGGGCTCGTGGGTCGACGCCTCGTGGCTCCTCTCGTACGTGCTCTTCGCGGCGGCCGCGCTCCATCCCTCCGCGCTCGACCTCCGCAGCCCGGCCGCGGGCGCCGCGCTCGGGTGGGCGAGGATCGTCTTCCTCGGCGGCGCGCTCGTCGCCGTGCCGGTCGCGCTCGTGGTCGCGTCGCCGGAAGGCGCCGAGCTCCCCGTCCTCGTCGTTCTCTCGGCCGCGCTCTCCGTGCTCGTCCTGCTGCGAATCGTGGCGCTGACGACCGCGCTTGCCGCCGAGAACGAGCGGCTGCTCGAGCTCGACCGGCTCAAGGACGAGTTCGTCGGGCTCGTCTCGCACGACCTCCGGACGCCGCTGACGTCGATCACCGGGTATGCCGAGCTGCTGCTCGACGAGGAGGACTCGCTGCGGGAGGACCAGCGCCGGTTCCTGACGGTGATCGACCGGAACGCGCGCAGGCTCCAGCGCCTGCTCGACGATCTGCTGTTCGAGGCTCGCCTCCAGGCGGGCGAGCCTGCGCTCGAGCTGCGCCAGGTCGACCTTGCCGAGGTGGCGGCCGACTGCCTCGAGGAGTCCCGTCCCACGGCGCACGAGGCAGACGTCGAGGTCGTGCTCTCCGCCGCCGGAGCCGTGCTTGTCCCGGGCGACCGGGCGCGACTCGCGCAGCTGCTCGACAACCTCGTCTCGAACGCGATCAAGTTCACGCCGGCCGGGGGGCGCGTGGAGGTGAGAGTGACCGGCTGGAGCGAGGCCGTGCTCGAGGTCTCCGATACGGGGATCGGGATCCCGCCCGGCGAGGAAGGCGGGCTCTTCGAGCGGTTCTCACGTGCCTCGAACGCCCGCGACCGCCAGCTGCCGGGAACCGGGCTCGGGCTGCACATCGTCCAGGCGATCGTGACCGCGCACGGGGGCGCGATCACGGTCGAGCCGGGGCCGGAGGGCGGGACGACGTTTCGCGTCGAGCTGCCGCTCAGCCGGAGGGCGGACGATACCGGTAGCCGAACCCCCTGACCGTCTCGATCGGAACGGAGTCGGGCGCTTCGGGGTCGAGCTTGCGACGCAGGTAGCTCACGTAGAGCTTGACCTGCTCCGGCGAGACGGCGAACGGGTCTCGCCAGACGAGCTCCAGCAGCTGCTCGCGGCTCAGCACCTGGCGCGGATGGCGGACGAGCGTCAGCAGCAGCCCGAACTCGAGCGGCGTGAGGTCGACCGAGCGCCCGGCGTACGTGACGAGCCGCTGCGCGACGTCGACGGTGAGGAGGGCGTCCGTGTAGCGGTCGGACTCTTCCGCGCCTCCGCGGGCGGCCCGCCGGAGTAAGGCCTGGACTCGCGCCACGAGCTCCTGCCGGCCGAAGGGCTTCGTCACGTAGTCGTCGGCGCCGGCCGCGAGGCCCCGCACTCGCTGGAGCTCCTCGCCCCGCGCGGTCAGCATGATCACGGGGACCTCGCTGAGCTCCCGGATCCGCTCGAGCGTGTCCCAGCCGTCCATCACGGGCATCGAGACGTCGAGGACGACCAGATCGGGGCGCTCGGCGTAGAACGTCCGCAGCCCCTCCTGCCCGTCGGCGGCCTCGAGCACCTCGTAGCCGGCGCGCGTGAGGATCTCCCGGAGGAGCCCGCGCACGTCGGCCTCGTCGTCGACGATCAGGACCGTCGCCTCGCTCATACCGGATTCATACCCCGGCCCGGGCGGTTTCCCTGCGCCGAGGGCCGAGGATCCCGACTGGCATGGCTCGTGTCCTCGTCAGCGAATCCGACTCCGGCGTGCGCGGCCTCCTACTGGCCGTGCTCCGGCGCCGCGGGCACGATGCGGTGGCGCTCCCCGGCCGCGCCGACGAGGAGCTCCCCGAAGGGGACCTGCTCGTCGCCGAGCCAGCCTACGGCCACGGCCTCCTGCACGCCTGGGCGCTCAGGGACCAGGATCCCTCGCTCGCGATCGTGCTCGTGAGCATCCTGCCTCCCGAGCGCGCATTCCTCGGGCTGCGCCCGGCCGCCTACCTCCTCAAGCCGTTCTCCGTTGCGGCGCTCGAGCGGGCCGTGGACGCCGCGCTCACCAGTAGTGCCGCCGCGGCCCGATAGCCCGGTCCATCGTCCCGAGCAGGGCCAGGATCAGGCCGATGACGAGCAGGATGATCCCGATCGTCCACAGGATGCCGATGCCTGTAATGAGGCCGATGATCAGCAGGATCAGGCCGAGCACGATCATGTCTTGCCTCCCGGTCCGGTGGTTGGGAACTGGGACGCTATGCCCTGGCGCCCAGCTCTGCACACATGGGCCGCGTCTCACTTCAGCTCGCCGTCCCCGGTGTTGACGGGTCGTGCCAGACGCCGACCGGCACGATCAGCGCCCAGTCGTCCTCGACCTCGTACGTCTCGTCGATCCGCTCGTCCCCTCGGCCGAGCTCCGCCGGCCCGCGGTCCGCTCGACGCGCAGGAACTGGTCCGGGTCGTGGTGGGCCTCCCAGCCGATCTCGTCGCCGGGCGCGAGCCGCATCACCGTGAGCTGCGTGTGCTCGGCGGTAAAGAGACGGCGCGGGAGGCATCGTTCGCCACCGTCTCTTCTCGATGTCTCCGACCCAGTCGAGCTTCGCATCCATGTCTCCTCCTGCGGTCGGGGAGGCGGAGCCGAGCAGGAGTCGAACCTACCCAGCGTGGGCTGCCACGCCGGACCGGTTTTGAAGCGTCGTCAGTTGAGGCGCGAGGGCCTACGAAGGGGGTTTCGGCCCCGCTTCCGTCCCTTTCAGGTGCGTCGCTCAAACTCGTGCGGAACGCCCCCGACCTCTGTCGAGTGCTGACTCGACGCTCGCGCTGGGCGACGACCTCACGGACTAGTACCTCAGCTACGGGCCCTGAACCAGCTCGTAGAGCTTGGCCGGCTCGTCGAAGTCCGGGATAGCGAGTTCGCCGAGGCTCCGCAGCGGCGGCGTGCGGGAGTCGCCCTCGAGGAGGGCAGCCGTCGACTGTGAGACGAGCACTTGTCCAGGCTCGACTACCTTGGCGAGCCTCATGAGCCGGGCGAAAGCGGTGCCAGCAGCCGGTCGTCGCGGGTCGCCGGACCAGCGTCCTGTGTGGAGGACGATCGATATCTCGACGTCGCATTCGGGCGGCCACGCGAATTCGCGCAGCGCAGCGCGGACGGCAGCGGCCGCTCGTACGGAATCGCTGGCGCTGCGGAACACTGCATAGACGTGGTCCCCGCTCCGCTCAAGGACATAGCCGCTGTTCGCTTCGACATTCGCGGTCACGATCCCGTGGTAGTCGTCGACGAGTGCCCTGCTCGCCTCGTCTCCGAGCGCGCGGATCACCTCTCGCCAACCAGACAGATCGGTGTGAAGGAAGGTACCCGCACCAGGCACCTGGGCGTCAGACTCGGGTGTGCGCGGTGGACCGAACTTCGACGCCAACGACGGTACCGTCAACTGGAACAGACGTTGCTCACGGGCGAGCCCCTTGAGCCGGTGCTCGCCCAGATCGAGCACGTCAACGCCGGTCGACTCAGCGTCCTCGATGATGCCGGCGGTCGCGTTCGACGCGAGGATCTGACCACCCCGAGCCGCGTCGCAGATGCGTGCCGCGCGATGCACCCCGATCCCGACGTAGCCGTCCTCGGCGAGATGAGGCTCGGCCGTATGGAGTCCCATCCGCACCCGAACTTCGACGCCGGACGGCCACGCGAACCGAGCCACCTCGAGCTGCGCGCTGACCGCAGCAGCGACGGCGTCTCGGGCACTCTCGAAGGCGATGAAGAACCCGTCGCCCGCGGTGTCGATCTCCTTCCCGCCGTGGGCGGCGAATGAGTGGCGCAGCAGCCGACGGTGGTCGCGGCGGATGGCGGCGAAGACATCGTCGCCTACGCGGCGGAGCAGCTCGGTCGATCCCTCAATGTCGCTGAAGAGGAAGGTGACGGTGCCACGCGGGAGCGACGCTCCGCCCATGCTGCGATTGTCGCACCACGGCCCCTGCACGCCGCGTCGCTCGCCACGGGCCGGGCTGCGTCCCGTTCGCCCAAGCCGCATCGCAGTTGTCGAGACGTTGAGAGCGACGCACTTCCGATGCTCCAACGTTCCAGTGACGATCGGCAGCCGTCGCTCACACTTCAATGCGGACCTGGCCCGGGGAGGCTGCACCAGGTCGCGTTCGCGGTCCGCGCCGCGGCGTGTTCCCAGGACGCTCTGCGCGGGGCGTTGTTGCACAACCCCGGGCCACGGTGCTGGTTCTGTTGCCCGAAATGGTGCAGCGCGCCAGAAATGTGTCGGTTCCAGGACTTCTTCCAGGGGAGCGGCGTGGGAGTCGAGCCCACCACGGAGCTAGAC
>JACVRU010000107.1 GCA_014534295.1 Thermoleophilia bacterium
GCGGCCCGGTACGCCGCGACCGCCTCGCCGATCGAAGCGGGCGCGCGCTCGACGCCGAGCGGTGCGAGGAGGTGCCCGTGGAGCGTCGCCAGCTGCGACGCGACGAGGTCGTGCTTCCCCGCCGCCCGCTTGGCTGCGAGCCACAGCGTCCAGTCCCAGAAGTGCTTGTCGATCGGCTCCAGCGCCTCGGGGGCCAGTGCCCAGGGCGGGCTCTCGGCCTGCGGCTCGTCGAAGATCAGGTCGATCTTCACCGGCCCGCGAAGCATCGCCATCCAGCAGCGCCGGACGCCGAGGGGGTCCCACTGCTGTGCGAGCGGCTCGAGCGGCTCGAGCAAACCGGGGAGCGCAGCGGCGACCGCGTCGAAATCGTCCGTCTCGACGGCGAAGTCCCAGTCGGAGAGCGGCGTCTGGCGCCCCTCGGCGCGGGAGCCCACCAGCCGCACGGAACGCACGGCGGGATGGCGGCCCACCGCGTCGATCACGCGCCGCTCTAGGACTCGAGCTCTCGCTTCTCTTGGCCGGCGCCGACCTCGGTCTTCAGGCGCTCGAGGTCGGCTTCCACCTGCTGCTGGGAAGACATCTGCGCGAGCTCGCGGTCGAGCTGCGTCTGCCCGGAGCCGAGCTCCTCGAGCGTGCCGGAGGCGATCAGCTCGTCGACGGCGGCTGCCCGCGCCTGCATCTCCTCCGTCTTGTCGCGCGCGCGCTGGATGGCCAGGCCGGTGTCCTCCATCTGGCGCCCGATGCCGGTCGCCGCCTCGCCGATTCGCACCTGCGCCTCTGCAGCCGAGTACTGCGCCTTGATCACTTCCTTCTGGGAGCGGAACGCCTCGATCCGCCCCGTCAGCTGCCGCTCGTTGGCGATCAGGTTCTCCTGCTGCACCTCGAGCTGGGCGACCTGCTCGTCGAGCGAGCGCAGCTGCTGCTGGGCGGCCGACTTCCGCTCGAGCGCCTGGCGGGCGAGGTCCTCGCGGCCGCCGGCGAGCGCCTGCCGGGCCTGCTCCTCGAGCTTGACGAGGTCCGCCTCGAGCTTCGTGGTCTGGAGCTGGAGCCGCTTCTTGGCCGTGACGACGTCGGCGACGCCGCGCTTGACGTCCTGCAGGAGCTGGAGCTGCTGCTCGTACGAGTAGTCGAGCTGCTCCGAGGGGTCCTCCGCTCGGGTCAGCAGGCGGCTGAACTTGGCCCTCAGGACGGTCATGGTGCGGGAGAGGAGGCCGGCCACGCGGTTAGCCTACAGCCCGATGCGCGTCGAGCGGAGCATGCATCCGGACTGGCTCTCGAACGCCTACCTGGCGTGGGACGAGTCGACCCGCGAGGCCTTCTTCGTCGACAGCGGGGCGCCGCTCGGGCCGCTCGTGGAGGTGGTCGAGCGCGAGGGGCTGGCCGTCGCCGGCCTTCTGACGACGCACGCCCACCACGACCACGTGGCGGGCGACGCCGAGCTCCGCGCCCGCTTCGGCGTCGAGGGGGCGCGCGCCGCGGCGTGGGCGGAGGCGATCCCGACGCCCGGGCACTCCGACGACCATCTTGCCTTCGTCGGCGACGGCCTCTGCTTCTCGGGCGACCTGCTCTTCAAGGACGCGGTCGGCGGCGGCGACGCGGCGACGATCCGGGAGTCCGTCCTGCGCCTCCTGGAGCTGCCGGACGAGACGCGCGTGCTGCCCGGCCACTCCGACGAGACGACGATCGGCCGGGAGCGCACGGAGAACCCGTTCGTCCGCTACTGGCTCGGGGCCGCGACGGCGCTCGACGAGCCCTGCCGCGTCGCGGGCGAGGAGGCCACGCTGCTCGTCTGGTCGCCTGACTACGACGGGAAGGGGAAGGCGCTCGCCCGGCTGGCGGATGGACGCGAGGCGATCGTCGGGGGGTCACGCGTGGAACGCCTCTAACCGCTGGCGCTCCTCCTCGACGTGGCGGCGTGGAAGCCGCTCGTACGGCTCGACGACGATCCGTCTCTCGCGCACGCTCCAGGCGCCCGCCACGCGCCCGTCGACGAGGACGGCCCCGACGGAGAACGGGTTCTTGGTGTGGAACATGCGTACCCGGTGCTCCTCGGTCAGGACGCCCGTGCGGCGCGCGTGGACGAGCAGGCAGGCGTCCCAGTGGGGCAGGAACCGGACGGGGGCGGGGGTGTCCGGGTCCGGCAGCGGCGTGCGGGGCAGGTCGAGCAGCTCGCCGCCGGCCTCGTCGCGGAAGCGGCGGAGCCGCAGGCGCCCGACCGACGGCTTCAGGAACGCCGGCGGCACCCCGGCCCAGCTCGCCGCGTCCGCCAACGGCGCCGGTCCGAACCCGCCGAGGTAGCGGCGGAGCAGGTGGTCGAGGCCGCTCTCCTCCGTCGCGTCGGGGCGACCGAGCCACTCGTCGGCCAGGGCGTACTTGTCGGCGCGCCGGCGTTCCCAGGTGCCCGACGGCGGTACCCGCACGACGTCCGTCCAGAGCATCGCCGCCCCGGCGAAGTCCCCGGCGCGGGCGCGCCGCGTCAGCTCGACGGGATCCGCCTTCTGGACGCGAACGGCCCACTCGCGGCGCGCGCGGCGGACCCCGAGCGCGAGCGGCCAATAGTCGCGCGCAGAGACGAGGTGGATCGTCGCCCGCATCAACGTCCCCTGCACGACGGTCCGCCGCTCGAGCGCGCGGGTGAGCGCGTCCCGCTCGAAGCCCTCGAGCCGCGTCCAGAGGCCGACGTAGCCGGAGGGCGCGTACTGGTTCTGGATCCCGCCGATCCGCTCGAGCGCCCGCGGGATCGGCAGCCCGACCCGCTCGAGGAGGAGCTGGCGGGCCAGCAGCGCGCGGTTCAGCGCACGTTCCGTCAGCACCCTCTCCGCCATGCCGCGAGAATCCTCCCATGGACGTCGTCGGCCCCGACCTCGAGCGCTACGCCGAGGAGCACACCACGCCGCACCCGCCCCTCCTGGACGAGCTCTTCCGGGAGACGCACGAGACGCTCGACCTGCCGCAGATGCTCACCGGGCCGATCGAGGGCCGGTTCCTCCAGTTCCTCGTCTGGGCGCTGCGCGCGGAGCGGGTGCTCGAGATCGGCACCTACAGCGGCTACTCGGCCCTCTCGATGGCCGGCGGCCTGCCGGAGGGCGGTCACATCGACACGTGCGAGCTCGAGGAGAAGCACGCCGAGGTCGCACGCCGGTACATCGAGCGGGCGGGCCTCTCCGAGCGCATCGCCGTCCACGTCGGCCCCGCCGGCGAGACGATCGAGCGGCTCGGCGGCCCGTGGGACTTCGTCTTCATCGACGCCGACAAGGAGGGCTACGTCGGCTACTACGAGGCGGTGCTGCCCAAGCTGGCCGCGCACGGCCTGATCGCCGCCGACAACACGCTCCGCGGCGGCCGCGTGCTCGAGGGGGACGTGATCAGCGAGTTCAACGACCGCGTGCGCGACGACCCGCGCGTGGTCTCCGTGCTGCTGACGGTGCGGGACGGCGTGACGCTGATCCGGCGGGCCTAGGCTCCCCAGGTGTCGTTCAGCACGTAGCCCTCCGGGAAGGGGTCGGTCGGATCGACGAGCACGTGCGTGAGGCCCGTGATCCAGGCGCTGCCGCGGATCGCGGGGACGATCGCGGGCCGGCCGCCGATCTCCGTCTCCTCCACGATCCGCCCGTCGAAGGTCGACCCGAGCACGGAGGCGTGGGCCATCGCGTCGCCCGCGCCCAGCAGCCCGCGCGCGTGGAGGGCGGCCATGCGCGCGGACAGGCCGGTACCCGTGGCCGAGCGGTCGAGCCGGCCCGGCGGGACGACCACGGCGTTCCGGGAGACCGCACCGGCGCCTTGCCATGGGCCGGCGAGCTGGACGATGCTGACGCCCGCGATCTCCGGGTTCTCCGGGTGCGCGCAGCGGAGCTGCTCGCGCGCGGCTTCCCGGATCCGCTCACCGACACGCGCGAGCTCCCGGGCCTCGGAGGGCTCGACTGCGAAGCCGAGCGGGGCCGCGTCCGCGATCGCGTACCACATGCCGCCGAAGGCGACGTCCACCGTCAGCGTGCCGAGGCCCTCGACCTCGAGCGGCGCGTCGAGGCGGTCGGCGAAGCAGGGGACGTTCGTCAGCTCGACGCTCTCGCAGCGACCGTCGCGGCACGATGCCCGGACCTCGACGACGCCCGCGGGCGCCTCGAGCCTCAGCGTCGTCTCCGGCTCGCGCATCGGCACCATCCCGGTCTCGAGCAGAACGGTGGCGACGCAGATCGTGTTGGAGCCGGACATGGCCGGGTACTCGGTCGGCTCCATGATCACGAAGCCGGCGTCGCAGTCGCGGCGCTGGGAGGGGACGATCAGGTTCGCGTGCACGGCCACGCTGCCGCGCGGCTCGCGGAGCAGCAATCGGCGGAGCGAGTCGTCGGCCTGCAGCGCCTGCATCTGCTCGAAGACCGTCTCGCCCGGAGGTGCGAGGACCCCGCCGACGACGACGTTCCCGACCTCGCCGCCCGCGTGGCAGCCGACCACCGTGATCGCGCGCGCCGCCCGCATCAGCCGAGGAAGGCCTCGAGCCGACGGGCCTCGTCGTCGACCTCGCTGCGGGCCGTGCGCGTCACGTTCGCCAGCCATTCCACCTGGATGCGGCGGTTCTTGCGCCGCCAGCGGCCGGCGACGAACCCGTCCACGAGCACGACGGGGTCGACCTCGCCGGCGCGGATGATCGTCCTCCGCAGCTCGTCGGCGACCACCCGCGTCCGGTCCGCGTGCGAGAGCACGACGTTGTCGAAGCGGGGGAGGAGCCTGACGGGCGCGCGCGCATCGCCGGCGGGCAGAGGCGCGCGCGGCACATCGTAGAGCTCGCGGCCGCGCTCGTCCCGCACCTGGCGCGTCCCGACCTCCTCGAGCGCCTCGCGCAGCTCGCCGACCTGGAGGCCGGTCCAGGCGGCCGCGTCGGCGGCCGTCGCCGGTCCCCAGGCGGCGAGGTAGCGGCGCAGGAGGTGCCGCAGGCCGTCGCGCCCCGGGGCATAGGGCCGGTCGAGCCAGGCGTCTGCCGCGACGTAGTCCTCGCCGACGCGCAGCAGCCGTGCGTGGTGGAGGACGCGGAACCAGCGCTCGGGGTCGACGAGCGCGCGCACGTCGCGGGCCGGGCGCGGCTCCCGCGTCTCGGCTTCGACCCGGGCGGCCAACTCGAGCAGCTCCTCGGTGTCGAACGAGCGGCGGTAGCGGCGACGGATCGCCTCGGCGAGCGCGGGGTGGAAGCGCAGGTAGTCCCGCGTCGAGACGAGGTGGATCGTCGCCCGCATCAGCGTCGCGCGGACGAGGTGCTTTCGCGCGAGCGCGCGCTCGAGCGCCTCCGGCCGGAAGTCGGCTAGCCGAGTCCACAGGCCGACTGGTAGCGACGGCGCCCACTGCGCCTGGAGGCCCGCGACGCGCTCGACCGCCTGCGTCACGGTCAGGCGCTCGCGGCGGAGCAGGAGCTGCCGGGCGAGCAGCGCCCTGTTGAGCTCGCCCCGACTCAGCTGACGCAGCGTCAGCCGAGCGCCTCCGTGGTCGCCGCGACGCCGGCGCGCACGCCGTCCGGGTGGGCGTAGGCCTCCGAGCCGAGCAGGAGCATGAGCCCGGCGCGGCGCCCCGCCCGGTCGAGCTGCTCGCGCGCGTTCGCCGGCCCGACGCCGCCGCCGATCACGGCCGTCGCCCGGCCGGCGCAGGCCTCGATTTGCTCGCGGACCTCCTCGTCGGTGTCGAACGTCCGCGGGGCGAAGGAGCCGACCTGGACGTAGTCCGCCCCGAGCAGCATCGTCAGCTCGGCGAGCACGCGCGCGGCGACGCTCACCTGTGCGCCCCGCCGCAGGAAGGCAGCGCCGACGCGGTGCGCGAAGATCGGGACGCCGAGCTCGGCGGCCCGCAATGCCTGGAGGGCGGCGAGCCCCTGTGCGAAGGCGTTCAGCATCACCGCGCCGGCGCCCGCGGCGACGGCCGCCTCGGCGCGCGCGAGCAGGCCTTCGTGCGGGCCGCTGACGTTGGCCGCGTAGCGGACGCCGTCGGGAAGCCGGGCGGCGATGCGAACCGTGCGTTCCCTCGGCGAGCTCGTCAGCAGCTCGTCGTCCTTGACGAGCACGGCGCCGCCGGCCGCGAGTTCCGCGGCCACGGCCGCGGCGTCCTCCGGCGTGAGCCCGAGAGCGGGCTTGACGATCGCGCCGACGACGGGTTCGCCGGCCGGGGCGAACGCGGGGCCGGGGAGGGCGTCCGGCCACTCGACGGCGACGAGCCGGCAGGAGCGCATGTCCGCCCGGTCGCCCCACTCGCCCGCGACGAGCGAGGACACGAGCGTCGTCGCGTCGGCCTCGCCGGCGAGTGCGGGGAACTCGAGCGTCGCCTCCCGGCCGTCCTGCGCCACGACGCGCGCGCGTGCGTGGACGACGGCGTCCGCGAGCCCCACGGACTCGAGCACCGCGAGCCGCTCGGCCCACTCGGGCGGGTCGACGACGTACGTCGCGCGCACCCTGGGATCCTGTCACGGCGCCGCTACACTGCGATCTGCGCGGGGCTATAGCTCAGCTGGGAGAGCGCCTGGATCGCACCCAGGAGGTCGCCGGTTCGAGTCCGGCTAGCTCCA
>JACVRU010000105.1 GCA_014534295.1 Thermoleophilia bacterium
AAGCTCCACCAGTGCGGCCTGCCGAAGCTGATGGCGCTGGAGCTGTTCAAGCCGTTCATCATGAGCCGGCTCGTCGAGCGGAAGGTCGTCCAGAACATCAAGGCGGCCAAGAAGTACGTCGAGTCGATGACGCCCGAGGTCTGGGACGTCCTCGAAGAAGTGATCGCCGAGCACCCGGTGCTGCTGAACCGCGCGCCGACGCTGCACCGCCTCGGGATCCAGGCCTTCGAGCCGGTGCTCGTGGAGGGCAAGGCGATCCAGATCCACCCGCTCGTCTGCCACGCGTACAACGCGGACTTCGACGGCGACCAGATGGCGGTGCACCTGCCGCTGTCGGCGGAGGCGCAGGCCGAGGCGCGGCTGCTGATGCTCTCCTCGAACAACATCCTCTCGCCCGCCCACGGCCGTCCGCTGGCGACGCCGAGCAAGGACATGGTGCTCGGGATCTACTACCTGACGTACGCGGACCGCGACCTCGCCGCCCAGGACTCGACGAAGCTGGACCCGCGGCCGAAGCGCTTCTCGTCCGAGGAAGAGGTGCTGTTCGCGCTCGAAGCCGGGCAGGTCGAGCTCCAGCAGGCGATCGAGTACCGCTGGCAGGACGGCCTGCTGCTGACCACTCCGGGGCGCGTGATCTTCAACACGGAGGTCGACCGCGTCCTCGCAGAGGCGCTCGGCGAGCAGAACGGCGGCCCCGCGGGCGCTTACCACGACTTCCTGAACAAGACGCTCGCCAAGCGCGAGATCGACGCCTTCATCGGCGAGCTCGTCGACCGCTACGGCGCCGCGACGATCTCCCGCGTGCTCGACACGATCATGACGCTCGGGTTCGACCACGCGACGAAGGCCGGCGTGACCATCTCGAAGAACGACATGGTCATCCCGCCGGAGAAGGAGGACATCCTCGCCGACTACGAGGAGCGCGTCTCCCGCGTCGAAGGCCAGTACATGCGCGGCCTGATCACCGACGAGGAGCGCCACGAGGCGATCGTCAACATCTGGACCGAGGCCACCGACGCCGTCGCCGACGCGATGGAGGAGAACCTCAACGAGCTGAACCCGATCTTCATGATGGCCAACTCGGGGGCCCGCGGCTCGATGAAGCAGATCCGCCAGCTCGCCGGCATGCGCGGACTGATGGCGAATCCGAAGGGCGAGATCATCGAGCGGCCGATCAAGGCCAACTTCATGGAGGGCCTGTCGGTGCTCGAGTACTTCATCTCGACCCACGGCGCCCGCAAGGGCCTCGCCGACACGGCGCTCCGCACGGCCGACTCCGGCTATCTGACCCGGCGCCTCGTCGACGTCTCGCAGGACGTGATCGTCCGCGAGGCCGACTGCAAGACGAAGGAGTTCATCGAGCTGCCGCTGTTCCTCCCCGACGGGCTGAACAAGTCCGCGGCCGGCCGGGTGCTCGCCGACGACGTGCACAAGCCGCTCGCGACCGGGAAACCCGGCAAGACCGTCCTTGCCGAGAAGGGCGAGGAGATCACGCTGCCGCGGCTGCGCGAGATCGCCGCGGGCCTGGAGGAGCACGCCGAGGCCTTCGTGCTCCCGGTGCGCTCGGTGCTCAAGTGCAGGAGCGCCTACGGCCTCTGCCAGAAGTGCTACGGCATCTTCCTGGCGACCGGCACGAGCTGCGAGATCGGCGACGCCGTGGGGATCATCGCCGCGCAGTCGATCGGCGAGCCGGGCACGCAGCTGACGATGCGGACCTTCCACACGGGCGGCGTCGCCGGGGCGGACATCACGCACGGCCTGCCGCGCGTCGTCGAGATCTTCGAGGCGCGCAACCCGAAGGGGGCGGCGGTGCTCGCCGAGGTGGGCGGGCGCGTCGTGCTCGAGGAGACCGACCGCGGGCCGAAGGTCACCATCGTGCCCGACGAGGACGAGCCCCGCGAGTACCAGCTGCCGCGGCGGACGCGGCTCCTGGTCGCGGACGGGGAGGTCGTCGAGGCCGGCGACCCGCTCCACGAGGGCTCGATCAATCCCGCGGAGCTGCTGGACCTGAAGGGCTACACCGAGACCGAGCTGTACCTGGTCGGCGAGGTGCAGAAGGTCTACAAGTCCCAGGGCGTCGACATCCACGACAAGCACATCGAGCTGATCGTCCGTCAGATGCTCAAGAAGGTGCGCGTGGAGACGCCGGGCGACAGCGAGCTCCTGCCCGGCCAGCTCGTCGACCGTGCCGCCGTCGAGCGGGAGAACGCCCGGATCAAGAAGGAGAAGGGCGAGCAGGCGACCTACGAGCCGCTCATCCTCGGGATCACGAAGGCGTCGCTGGCGACCGAGTCCTTCCTCTCGGCTGCGTCCTTCCAGGAGACGACCAAGGTGCTCACCGACGCGGCGATCGAGGGGAAGACCGACCGTCTGCTCGGGCTGAAGGAGAACGTCATCATCGGGAAGCTGATCCCGGCGGCGACGGGGCTGAAGCGGTACCGCACCATCGAGATCACGCCCTCCGGGCCGCTCCCGGCGGCCGTCTACACGCGGCCGGACACGGAGGCCGAGCTACGGGCGGCGCTGGAGGAGATCGGCACCGGCGACCTCGACTCGATCGGGCTCGACTTCGGGGGCTCACCGGACGGCGGGGACGACGTCGCGTCCCACGAGGCCGGCGAGGCCGAGGAAGTACCCGAGGTCGAGTCGCCCCTCGACGAGTAGGCGCGCAGGGGGAACCAAGGTTCCCCCTGCCAACCAACTCCCGTTACGCCTGGCCTGCGGGCCGGCTGGTTGGCGCCCCGAAGGTGCTCACGTGCTGCTCGCTCCCGATGTCCGGCGCTGGACGACGATCCGAAGGCGTGGTACCGAGCGGCGAGGCTACGCGGACCGGATCCGCTCGAGCTGGTCCGCGGACGGCTCCCACGCGCCGGCCTCGGCGTTCTCGCGCACCTGCTCCGGCTTCGTCGCGCCCGCGATCACCGACAGCACGGCCGGCTGGGCCGCGAGGCCGCCGATCGCCACCGCGAGCAGGGGGACGCCGAGCTCGTCCGCGACCGCCGACAGGCTCTCGACCCGCTCGAGGTCGGCGTCGTCGACGGGGTGGCCGTGCAGCCGCGTGCCCTCGGCAGGCGGCCGGTCCCGCCCGACCTTGCCCGTCAGCAGCCCGCTGGCGAGAGGGAAGTACGGGATGAAGCCGACGCCGAGCCGCTCGCAGGCGGGGAGGAGGTCCTGCTCGGCGTCGCGGCGGAGCCAGGAGTACTGGCTCTGCTCCGAGGCATAGGGGCCGCGGGCGAGCGAGGCGGCTTCCTCGACCTGCCCCGCGGAGTGGTTCGAGGTGCCGTAGGCGCGGATCTTCCCCTCGCGGACGAGCTCGTCGAGCGCGCCGATCGTCTCCTCGAGCGGCGTCACGTTGTCGGGCCGGTGGTACTGGTAGAGGTCGATCCAGTCGGTCTGGAGCCGCCGTAGCGAGGCGTCGAGCGCCTTCCGGATGTACGCGCCCGAGCCGCGCGCCTCCTCGCCGTCTCCCATGTCGTGCCCGAACTTCGTCGCCAGGACCACCCGCTCGCGCCGCCCCGCCAGCGCCCCGCCGATGATCTCCTCGCTGCCGCCGCGGTTCCCGTAGACGTCGGCGGTGTCGATGAAGGTCACACCGGCGTCGAGCGCCGCGTCGATGACCGCGCGCGACGCGTCCTCGTCGATGCGGCCGCCGAAGTTGTTGCAGCCGAGGCCGACGACGCTCACCTCGAGCCCGGTGTCGCCCAGCGGACGCGTGCGCATGGGCGACTAGCCTAGTCGTCTGCTACAAGAACGCGGGCGGATGAAGAAGCTCCTGCTGGCCCCCCTGCTCGTGCTCGCAGCCCTCGCCCTGCCGGGGACCGCGCTTGCCGGCCCGTGCGGCCTGCCGGACTCCAAGCCGCTCTGGATCGACTTCTCGACCCCGGACGTGGCGCACATCTTCGGGCGGCCGGGCGTCGTCACCGCGGTCTCGAGCGGCGACTTCCCGGCGCGGATGCGGGCCGCCGGCGCCCACACGATCTACTGGGACATGTACCTCAACCGGCGGGTGGGCACGCCCTGGGCGCCCGCCGACGCGGACCTGATCGAGGACCGCGCCCAGCAGCTCTACGAGATCGCGGCCCGTCAGACGGCTTGCGCGACGCCGCCGATCATCCTCAACGAGCTCTTCGGAGCCCAGCTGGAGACGCCGTGGACGGCTTCGAACGAGCAGTATCGGGCGAACGTGCTCGCGCTCGTCCGCGGCCTGGCCGCCCGCGGGGCGCGCCCGATGCTCCTCCTCTCCCGCGCCCCGTACACGAGCAGCGAGCAGGCCGCGCAGTGGTGGCGGGCCGTCGCCGAGGTCTCGGACATCCTCCCCGAGACCTATTTCGGCGGCCGGCTGCTCTGGAAGGAGGGCCCGATCCTCGCGAACCGCCGCATGCGGACCGCGATGCGGAACGCGATCGGCCGGCTGACGTCCGTCGGCATCCCCACGTCGCGCATCGGCCTGGTGCTCGGCTTCTTCAGCAGGGGCTTCGCGGGCGGGCGCGAGGGCATCGCCCCGGACGAGAACTGGTACCGCATAGTCAAGTGGCACGCCCGCGCCGCCCGCGAGGTGGCCGGCGAGACCAAGATCGCCTCGATCGTCTCCTGGGGCTGGGCGCCGTACTCGCAGAGCGCGCGTGACCTGTCCGACGTGCCGGCGACCGCCTGCGTCTACCTCTGGGCGCGCGACCCGGGCGCGCGCTTCTGCGACGGGCTCCGCGCCGCCGGCCCGAGGTTCGAGGCCGACCTGCGCGAGGGCCAGCTCGTCTTCCCCGGCGGCGCACGGTGCGTGACGAACGGCCGGCGGCTCTCCGCCGGCGAAGTCGCGGCGCTCTCGCGGGTCACCGGCGACCCCTCCGTCGCCTTCTCGATCGTCTACGGCCGGGCGGCGGAGAACATCACACGCGTCTCGCCGGCGCAGGTGGCGACCGCGGAGCGGCGGATCGTCAGGCTCCGCTTCGGCGGCAGCCGGGGGCGCTACCTGGCCGCGCTGCGGGAGGCAGGCGCGAACCTCGCGGTCGCCCGCGCGGCGCTCGCGGACGAGCTCCGCCGCCGGCAGGTTGCGTCCACCATGAGCGGCCGCGTCCCGGAGTCCGAGATCAGGACCTTCTACAGCTCGTACCCCGACCTCGAGGTGCGGCCGGTCGCGGCCGACCCCGCTCCCTGGTGGCTCGGAGACCGGCCGCGCGGGCTCGCTCTGGTCGGCGTGGCGCCCCAGAGCGTCTTCACGATGCCGGAGGGCAAGGAGGCGGTCGTGCTCGGGCTCGACGGCAGCTACACCGTCACCGCCCTCGGCGAGACGGCGACCCTCGGCGCGGTGCCGCTCGCCCAGGCCCGGCACGCGATCGCGGCCGCCCTGCGCATCTTCGCCCGCAGGGCGGAGTTCGAGCGCTGGACGCTCGCCCGCCAGCGCGGCCTGCTCCCGCTGACGATCTGCCGCCAGGACGTGATGCCGCAGCCGAGCACGATCCGCGTCACCGACTTCCTGCCCTTCCTGGCGCTCGATTAGCGCGGTGCGCCCGCGCCCGTGGGGCCCGTAGGCCTGTCTGTGTCCACTCGCGTAGGCCCGGCGGAGCCGCCGCCGCGCCCGACCTGTGCGGGCGCGGCTCACGAACGCGCTCCGTTAGTGCCTTTCCCGGCCGCGAGTCCGACGGACTTGCGGCCGACTCCTGCTAGACTCCGCCGTCGTTTGGGCGAGGCGAGTCGTCGCGCCCGTTCTCGCTGTGTCCCTCGATCCTGAAACACCAAGGAGCTCTTTTCGTTGCCCACCGTGAACCAGCTCGTGAGGAAGGGCCGGACTTCGCCCACGGCGAAGACGAAGACCAAGGCCCTCCGCGGCGCGCCGCAGAAGCGGGGCGTCTGCACGCGCGTCTACACGACCACCCCGAAGAAGCCGAACTCGGCGCTTCGGAAGGTCGCGCGCGTCCGGCTGACGAACGGGATGGAGGTGACGACCTACATCCCCGGCGAGGGGCACAACCTGCAGGAGCACTCGGTCGTCCTGATCCGCGGCGGCCGCGTCCGCGACCTGCCGGGCATCCGTTACAAGGTGATCCGCGCCGCGCTCGACACGGCCGGCGTGACCGACCGCAAGCAGGCGCGCTCCAAGTACGGCGCCAAGCTCAGAGGGTAACGATGCCGCGCCGCGCCGAGATCACGCCCAGGCCCCTGGACCCCGATCCCGTGTACGGGTCGACGCTCGTCACCCAGCTCGTCAGCAAGGTGATGAAGGATGGCAAGCGCAGCCTCGCCGAGCAGATCGTCTACGACGCGCTCGCGATCGTCGGCGAGAAGAGCGCGAAGCCGCCCATCGAGGCGCTCGACCAGGCGATCAAGACGCTGACGCCGGTCCTCGAAGTCCGCTCGCGCCGCGTGGGCGGCGCCAACTACCAGGTCCCCGTCGAGGTGCCGCAGCGGCGCGCCCGCTACCTCGCCATCCGCTGGCTCGTCCAGGCCGCGCGCGACCGCCGCGAGAAGGGCTTCGCGCAGCGCCTGGCCGGGGAGCTGCTCGACGCGCTCAACCAGCAGGGCGGCGCCTACAAGAAGAAGGACGACATCTACCGGATGGCGCAGGCCAACAAGGCCTTCGCGCACTAC